>CAYUBV010000167.1:0-6192 GCA_964443035.1 uncultured Tangfeifania sp. | reverse complement strand
AGAAGACGGTTTGCACATTTCGTGTGTGCGGGCACAGCGGATTTACAACAATCATAAATGGCACAATCCCCTGGTATTAAAAATAACAAATGCCGAACCTGCACTGGATCCGCCGGCTGTGGCGACTATCGGGGCACAAAAGGATGAAAAAAATGGCACTGAGTTGCTGCGGTTTCAGGGAGAAATTCTCAAAACCGGCGATGCCGAAAAATTTGAAGTTGGTTTTCAGTACCGTGAATACGCCGGTTTTGTGGAAGAACTCTACTCTGACCAGTGGAAAGAAACCGAAAAAACCGAAGTGAGCCACTCAGGTTTTTTCCGGCAGGAAACGCAATTACCCGAAAAAGGCAAAGAATACCAGTACCGCGCATTTATCGAACATCCGCGCCTCCGGGTTTACGGCGATATAAAAAGGGTGAAATTTTAACAAGAGTTTGTCAAATCTGCCAAAAAAACTAATTTAGCAACCCTCTTAAAAAATCAATTAAAACCATTGGTGTGAAAAAAGTTAAAATCAAGCTTCACTGGCAAATTCTAATCGCGCTTATTCTCGCAGTACTTTTCGGTTATTTTGTTCCCTCGGGTGTAAAATATGTATCGTGGATAGGCGATATTTTTCTGCGCGCCTTAAAAATGATAATTATCCCACTGGTTTTCAGTTCAATTATAAGTGGTGTTTCCAGCATCGGAGGTGGGAAAAGCCTTGGAAGGCTTGGTATTAAAACGCTGCTTTATTATTTATCGACCAGTATCCTGGCCATTGTTACGGGCCTTACGGTGGTTAATCTAGTTAAGCCAGGCGTGGGTGTCGATTTGGGATTTTCCAAATCAGTGGAAGGCCTGGAAGAACATGCAGGTTCGGTAAAAGACATTTTTTACAGGCTCATCCCCGAGAACGTTGTCGATGTAATGGCACGCGGCGAAATTCTCCCGGTAATTTTCTTTGCCATTCTTTTTGGCTACTTCATAACCCAGGTAGCAACTAAATACAAAGAAACCCTGTCAACTTTTTTTGAGGCCATGTTCGAAGTGATGATGAAGTTAACGCTTTTCATTATTCGTTTTACACCACTCGGGATTTTTGGAATTGTTTCGGCCGAAGTGGCACGCAACTCCGAAGACCTGGCCAACATAGCCGGGAGCCTTGCCATTTACAGTCTCTGCGTGGTTATCGGATTGCTTTTCCATGCGTTTGTTTCGTTACCGCTTATTGTCAGGGTGGTTGGAAAAGCCCGTCCGTTCAGCCATTTCCGCAATATGGCTACCCCGTTGCTCACAGCATTTTCCACTTCGTCGTCGAGCGCCACACTTCCGCTGACCATGGAAGCGCTCGAGCACAAAAGCGGCGTTTCCAATAAAATTTCGAGCTTTACCCTGCCGCTCGGGGCTACCATCAACATGGACGGAACAGCCCTTTATGAATGTGTGGCAGCCATGTTTATTGCGCAGGCCTACGGCGTTGACCTGACTTTCACTCAGCAAATTCTGGTGGTTGTTACCGCCCTGCTGGCTTCGATTGGGGCTGCCGGAATACCCATGGCCGGACTGGTCATGATTACGGTAGTGCTCAGTGCGGTAGGACTTCCGCTTGAAGGAATCGGTCTTATTCTGGCAGTGGATCGCATACTCGACATGCTGCGCACTTCGGTAAACGTATGGAGCGACAGTTGCGGTGCAGTTACTATTGCCCGTTCTGAAAATGAAGTAACAAAGGTTCCGGTTTGACAAGGACAAAATTTTTTACATTTTTTAAGAATTACATTTTTCCAAAATCTTTATTTTTGCAACATTTTCAGCAATTTGAAAACATAATACTGATGAAAGCAAAAAACCTTGTTAGACTGTTATTTCTGTTTGTCATTTTATTTAGTTTCTCTCAGTGCCGAAAAGAAAAAAGTGACATCGTGTACGATCGCAGTTATGTCGACGAAATTAAAGCGGCACGCGAAAATATTCATTTTTACATGTCCAGCAATTTCATTCCCGGCGGAACTTTTGCCATTGCAAAACAAGGAAAAATCATTTATTCCGAAGGTATTGGACTGGCATCGAAAGACCTGGAAGTGCCGGCAAACCGCAACACAAAATATAGAATCGGTCAATTGTCTTCCCTGTTTACAAACCTGATGTTTCACAGGATGCAAAAAGAGGGAATACTGCATGCCGATTCATCACTTCAGTTTTATTATCCTGAACTTGCAGGTAAAAAATCTACGTTGCAACTGCACCATCTGGTTCAGCAAACTTCAGGCATCCGCAATCCTACTGCCAGTGAACTCGACTGGCGTGCCCTGAATGTTACGCTGCAAAAAGGCATTGAAAATTTCGTAAATGATTCACTTGCTGCGCGGCCCGGCTGGTACCAGACCACCAATTTATTCAACTACAACCTGCTGGGTGCCGTCATGGAAAAAGAAACAGAAAAAAAATTCAGTGTATTGCTTAATAAGTATGTGACTGATACACTTGACCTGGAAAATACACTGGTTGATAATCCGTTTATAACCATAAAAGGACGATCTGACTTTTACGATCACAATTTTATTGCACAGGTAATTAATGCCACTTTTCGCGATATGCGTTACCGGGCTCCTTCAGAAGGATTGCTTTCGAATGCCGAAGACCTTGTTAAATTCGGAAATGCAATGCTTTACAACGATTATTTCAGGGAAGTAGCTAATGAAAATTATTTTGAACCCATCCCGCTTTTCAATGATATTCCTTCGGCAATGGCCAATGAATGGGTGCTGCTCACCGACCGGCAGGAACGTACCATTTACGGCAAAACGGGAAGCGTTACCGGAGGAAGTGCTTCAATTCTTGTTTATCCTGAAGAAGAACTCGTACTGGCCTGCGCTACCAACCTGACTTCCAGCAATGACAGATTTCCGCTGTTTGAAATGGCGCAGCATTTCCTGAAAAATGAAAACCCGGAACGGGATAACATGGATAAAGATAATCCGGAATAATGCAGGTATTGATTTTAACCCGGTAAAAAGCTTAGCTGTCAGGGTTTAATTATGTTGCCGGTCTATTTTTCGGAGAAAAGTGAGTCCACAAATTCACGGCGTCTGAAAATTTGCAGGTCTTCCATTTTTTCGCCGATACCGATGTATTTTACGGGAATTTTAAACTGGTCTGAAATACCAATCACCACGCCGCCTTTGGCAGTTCCGTCGAGTTTTGTAAGTGCGAGGGCAGTAACTTCGGTAGCTTTGGTAAATTGTTTGGCCTGCTCAAACGCATTCTGACCGGTTGAGCCGTCGAGAATCAGGAGCACTTCATGCGGTGCGGCGGGTACAATTTTCGACATCACTTTTTTAATTTTCGACAGTTCATTCATCAGGTTCACTTTATTGTGCAATCTTCCGGCAGTGTCGATAATTACCACGTCGGCATTTTTTGATTTGGCTGAAGAAACGGCATCGTAGGCAACAGAAGCCGGGTCAGAGCCCATCTTTTGTTTTATTAGCGGAACATCCACCCTTTGTGCCCAGATTTCAAGCTGCTCGATGGCTGCGGCCCTGAAGGTATCGGCAGCACCCAGAATTACCGATTTTCCGGCCTGTTTGAACTGGTAGGCCAGTTTACCAATGGTAGTGGTTTTTCCAACTCCGTTTACACCTACCACCATAATTACATAGGGTTTTTCAGTTTCAGGGATGTCAAAATCAGAAACTTCGCCCGAGTTGTTTTCATCGAGCAATGCAGCTATTTCTTCTTTCAAAATGGTATTCAATTCATCGATGCCCATGTACTTGTCGCGGGCCACACGCTCTTCAATTCTGCTAATGATTTTGAGTGTGGTATCTACGCCCACATCCGAGGTAATCAACACTTCTTCCAGGTTATCCAGTACCTCGTCATCCACCTTCGACTTGCCCACCACAGCACGGCCAAGTTTTTTAAAAACGCTTTCCTTGGTTTTTGAAAGTCCCTGGTCGAGGTTCTCTTTTTTATTCCTGGTAAAACTTCCGAATATTCCCATGTTCTAATTATTTGAAGGGACTAAAAATAGTAATTATTTCCCGTTTAAGAGGTGAGGATGCCATCCTGTTTTCATGAATTAAACAGGTCAGAATAAAAAAAAGCTCCCACCAATTGATGAAAGCTTTTTTTGTGCAATAAAGTTGTCACGTTATTTCTTGAAATAATCTTTTACTTCGTCGTTGGTAACGATTTCTTCTTTAAAAACGTAAGAACCGGTTTCCGGTGATTTTACCATTTTTATAACTTTTGAATGGCCTTTTCCGGCACCTTTCTGTAATGTTGCAACCGCTTTCTTTGCCATAACTTATTATTTTATTTCTTTATGAACTGTTACTTTTTTCAAAATGGGATTGTACTTTTTCAACTCTAAACGTTCAGTAGTATTCTTCCTGTTTTTGGTTGTAATGTACCGCGAAGTTCCGGGTACGCCACTGTTTTTATGTTCGGTACATTCCAGTATAACCTGAACCCTGCTGCCTTTACCTTTTTTTGCCATTTCCCAATGTCTTTAAATTTTTTCTAAAATACCTTTTTCCTTAGCATCCTGAAGCGCTGCTTTTACACCTTTTTTATTGATTGTGCGGATTCCGGCTGCGGAAACAGTCAGTTCAATCCAACGATTTTCTTCAGGATAGTAAAACTTCTTTTTGAACAGGTTAACATTAAACTTCCTTTTAACCCTGCGCTTCGAGTGAGAAACTGTGTTACCCACCATCGCTTTCTTACCTGTTATCTGACAAACTCGTGACATTTTTATATAATTTCTTGATGTACAAACAAACACGTTATTTTAACGGCTTGCAAAGAAAATACTTTTTTAATAAATAATCAAGCTGAAGTGAAAGTTTTTGCAGAAACAATTAACATTAAAGTGTTAATATCCGGCTTTTGTTGAAATTTTAAAAGAAGATTATGCCGGATAAGCACTTCAAATCAAAACTCTGATTATTTTTAGCAGCAAAATTACAAGAAAAAATGGACTATATACTAATTGGAGTAGGAATAGTAATGATGATTAGCGGAATTCTGGGCGGAATCCTGCCTGTTCTGCCCGGCCCGCCGCTGAGTTACATTGGTTTGCTTTTGCTTCATTTTACTGAGCGTTACCAGTTTTCTCCACGGTTTTTGATTATCTGGGCGTTTATCACCGTGTTGGTTTTTCTGCTCGATTATGTAATACCGGCCTGGGGAACCAGACGATACGGAGGAAGCAAACGGGGTGTTTGGGGCAGTGTCATCGGACTAATTGTCGGGCTCTTCTTTTTTCCGCCGTTTGGCATTATCATCGGTCCGTTTGTTGGAGCAGTGCTTGGGGAATTTTCGTCGGGCAAAGATTCCGGTTCAGCATTTCGTTCCGGTTTCGGTTCTTTTGTTGGTTTACTGGCAGGAACATTGCTGAAACTTATCGCTTCCGGTTTAATGGCATGGCATTTCGGGAAAGTGTTGTTTTTGGGATAGAAGAACAAGAATTATTCTTTATTGATATTCCAGTATTCACTGCATCTTTGTTCTTCTGCAATTCTCAAAATGGAAAATCCCAGGTCAATTGCCCGTGAAAAATCATCGCAGGCTTTTTCTTTAAAACCCAGTTCCCAGTTGGCCAGCCCGCGTGAAAACCAGGCATTTTTATTTTCCGGATCCAGTTCAATGGCTTTGGTGCAATCGGAAACAACTCCTTCCATATCATCCGGAAAACGGGTACCTGCCCGGTTAATCAATGCTCTGGAATCATTCGGATTTTGCTGAAGATACATGTCCAAATCTGATTTTGCATTTGCAGATTTGCCCAGGGCCAAATAAATTCTTGCCCGTTTTAAAATCAATTCTAATTGTTCCGTTTCCGAAATTTTTTGAGACAACTCTCCGAGGAGTTCTTCAAAATTGGGTTTTGTCCAGAATCCCATGATCATTTTAATGCGGCCGTTGCACATATCGTCAACCAAATCAAGGGAGAGGTAATAATCATTATTCTCATAGCTGTAAACTCCCGGCTCCGGGCACATTGCACCTTCTTTATCGTTAAAAGTGATGGTTTTTCCGTTGATTTCAAAATCTGTTACCACATCAATGTTTTGGTCGATACCAAAATCAACTTCTACTTTTCCATCATTTTTAAATTCCAGTGCCACCGGCCCGGTTTGGGTCATTCGTACCCATTTGCCTTCAACAGAAATTGAACCGGCTTTTTCCTGCGCATTTAAA
>CAYUBV010000166.1:0-6195 GCA_964443035.1 uncultured Tangfeifania sp. | reverse complement strand
ATTCCTTTTCCATGTCCTTCGGGAAGCGGAGCCGACCAGTCGAATTTTTCAGCAGCTACATTTAATGAACGCAAAGCCCGGTTGTTGCCGAGGTTCTTTCTTCGGAATTCGAGCGGGTCCATCCCGATTTTGTGGGCCATAATGTCGAGGTGCGATTCGCGGGCAAATGTATTGGTCGGATTTCCCGGGGCACGCCAGGCACCTGTACCAAACGGATGTACATCGTCACCATTATACGTGGTGGTTTTATGATTCGGAACTCCGTAGAATGCATCGGTTCCCCGTGCGCCGGAACAGTATGCATTAAAATCGAAATAAGTCATTGTTCCGTCGCTCTTCATCCCTGAACTGATTTTCACTACTGCCGCCGAACGGAACATGTCATACATAAATTCCTCAGGGCGGGTCCACATCAACTGGATGGGTGTTCCTTCCATTTTTTTGGCGATTCGGGCAGCTTCCAGTGCCTGCTGGTTGTATATTTTGCCGCCAAATCCGCCACCCAGGTGAATTTGTTTGAGATGAACCTTTTCCAGCGGTAAATCCAGTTCTTCAGAAATTTGCTCACGGGTGCCAAAAGGTGTTTGCGACGAGGCCCACATGGTTATTTTCCCATCTTCAAAAACACAGGTAGCAGCATGGGGCTCAATTGGTGCATGAGCTTTGTATCCATCGTGAAATTCCTCTTCAAAATGCAGTTCTGCTTCATCTTCTCCTTTTTCCAAATCGCCGCCGCTGTGTTCCACTTTACTGTCGGTAGCGGTTTTCAGAATATGATTAAAAATGGTTTCACTGTCGGCTTTTGAAGGCTGGGTTTCCCATTGGGTTTCAACAGCATCTGCAGCCTGCCCGGCTTTTTCGGGATAAGCATGCAAAGCCACAATAAAATCACCTTCTTTAATAACTGTCACGCCATCCAAGGCTTCTGCCTTCGATGTGTCGGAAGAAACCAGTTTGGCACCGTGCTCAGGCGGGCGTACAATCCGGGCATACAACACTCCTTCGGGCTGAATGTCGGCAGCATAAAGGGCTTTCCCGGTTACTTTTTCCCGCGCATCAACCCGGAGATAAGATTTCCCAATGTAATCAAATTCGGAAGGTTCTTTTAATTCCGGGGTTTCATCCAGCGAGCGAACGATTTTCTTGCCGTTGGTCAATTCTTCATACGAAATACTTTTGCTCTTATCGTTTCTAACAAACACTTTCCCCATTGAAGCTTCCAACTGATTTACCGGAATCTCCAGTTCTTCCGAAGCCAGTTCGATGAGTACCATCCGGGCTTCAGCGGCAGCAGCGCGGATTATGGGCCCGTGGAAACGGGTAGTCATCGAGCCCCAGGTTCCTGCGTCATACGGAACAAGGTCAGTGTCGCCCATAATCATATTCACATCTTCAAATTTTACTTCCAGCTCGTCGGCCAGTTCCTGTGCCAGCGAAGTGTTGATTCCCTGCCCCATTTCTATTTTTCCGGTAAACAGGTCAACTTTCCCGTCTTCGCGCACCCGCAGGTATGCATTAAATTCAGGGTAATCATCCTGGTCGGAACCTTTTAAACCCCGGGCAAAAGCCATTTTGCTGAGCGAAAATACGATGATAATTCCGCCGCCAAGTTTTTTAATAAAATCACGCCTGTCAGTTTTTACCGGAGGCGCATCCACATCTCTGAAATAGTATTTATCAATTTTATCTGGTTTCATGATTTTGGTTCTCCTTTCATTGATTCTGATGCCGATGCAACTGCGTCGATAATCCGGTTGTGTGCACCGCAACGACAAAGGTTATCTTCCATTCCGTTAATTATTTCTTCGCGGGTAGGCTCGGGATTACGCCTCAATAAACCCACTGCATTCATTACCATCCCGGGGGTACAGTAACCGCACTGCATAGCATCGTGATCGGCGAATGCCTGCTGAACAGGATGCAGTTTGCCGTTTTGTTCCAGGCCTTCGATGGTTACAATTTTGGCATCCTGCAAATCGGCCAGGTTCAGGCTGCATGACCTAATTGGGTCATCGTCCCACAACACGGTACAGGAACCGCAAATTCCTACCCCGCAACCGTATTTTGTTCCGGTAAGGTTAAACTGGGTGCGCAAGGCCCACAGAAGTGTTTCATTCTGGTCGTAGGTTGCCTCCACCTTTTTTCCATTGAGCTCAAACTGAACTTTTTTTTCCATAAGTTTTATTTTTTATTGATTATTCTTTTTTATTTCAAATTCGTAATCCTCCGGGGTATCTATATCACGCAGAATTTCAGGTTCTTCTATCTCAACTTCAAATGTGTCATTTGCATTTTTTTGCATCAACTGCCGCAATCCTTTCTCCGGATCGAGCCGGCTTATTTCCGCTGTGTATTTGGTTTCAATCAACACCGGATGGCCCCGTTTCCCGTTAAATGCTGGGATTACGATTCCTTTTCCGGAATGCTTCCAGGCATTTATCACAGCCTGAATTACTTCTGTTGAAATTTGTGGTTGATCGCCCAGAAAAACAAGTGCGGCATCTGCTTTTTGAGGCAATGCATTAAAACCGCAAATTACCGATGAAAGCATTCCTTGCTCAAAGTTTTTATTGAAACAGGACTCAACCTGAGACTGGTTGATTTTCTGCCCGATCTCATCATAATCTGAACCCAGCACAACCAGGATATTTGATTTAAGAACCGGACGAATTTTACCGATTACCGTTTCAACAATTGTTTTCCCGTTGAAAGGCATCAGCAGCTTTTGTTTTTTCATCCGGGTGGATTTGCCTGCTGCCAAAACTATAGCCCAAATTTTATCCATGCATTTTATTTAATTCATTTCGCACCTGAATCAATTCGGCTGCAATACTTACTGCTATTTCCTGCACCGATTTAGACCCGATTTTCAGCCCAACCGGTGTATGAATTTTATTCCATTGTTCCTCGGTTGCCCAATCGTTTTTTAAAAATTGCTGCCGAACCTGCGCCACTTTTTTGCGGCTTCCAATCATTCCGATATATCCTGCTTCCGAACCAATAAATAACTTCAAAACATCGGAATCCTGCCTGTGTCCGCGTGTAACGATGACAATGAAAGTATCGCGTTTTGCATTTACCGTGGCAAGCGAATTTTCAAGCTTACCCGAAAGTACGTTATCGGCATCGGGAAGGTTTTGTTTATTTGCAAAATCGCTGCGGTCGTCCCAAACCGTTACTTCAAAATCGAGCAGTTTGCCGAGGTGCGACAACGCTTTTCCCACATGACCGGCGCCTGCAATGATTAACTGCGGCAGGGGAACAATGCTTTCCAGAAAAAAGAAGCTGTCTTCATAATCCGGCGAAGTATGTTCGGTAAATTCCTTAAAATCGCCAGGAACAGGAGCATTCAGCATTTTCGCTGCATATTCTTTTACATCCTGGTGCAATTTTGAAGATTCAGCATTAAAATTCCCGCGGGTCAGCCAGATGCGTTCAATCTCAAATCCGCCGGCCGACGGATGGGCAAGCGTTGCCAGCACACCGTTTTTACGATTGGAATAGTCATTCTTCAGGGCTTTCCAAACCGGCAGGTGTTTTTCAGGAGCAGCATCGATTAAAATATTCATGCCGCCTCCGCAGATAACCGAATCTTCTTCATCGATATCATCATTCAGTTCAAACCGGTAATAACCCGATTTTTTTGAAAGGATAGCTTTGGCCGCTTTCTCCTGAACAGCGTGCTCAACCAAACCACCGCCAACCGTGCCTTCCATTAATCCACTTTCTCCGAAAATGGCCGAGCTGCCCGGCTTTTGCGGGGTTGATCCGTGTGTTTCAGCAACCGTGGCAAATACACACGATTTATTTTTCAGAAGCAATTCTTCCAAATCGATATACAGATTTTTCCGACTCAGGATAGTTTCCATTTTTCAGTTTTGACAATTATTCACTGACATCATAAAATTCAACCGGTAATTTAATTAAAAATATTCAATGGATAAAAAAATTCAAAATGATATATGTCGCCCCAAACTCAAAAAAAGAAAAGCTCTAGCTGATTTTTCAGTCAAAGCTTTTCTATTAACGCTTTTTTCAATGAAAATTTTTTTATTTATCGGGAACGGGCATTCCCTCAATCCAGGGAGCTCCTGCTTCATTGAGTTTTGTGAGCAGTTGCGGAATTTTTTCCCCAGCAATCTGTTCAAAGTTGCGTTTTACATCTGCAAATTCCTCTCTTGCAATTTCCAGGCTTTCGCGGTGAGTTTGGGTTGGTCCGTAGGTTGAATTGGCAATCCCCATTGCAACAAGCGATACCCTGGCACCTATTGTTGGCGGATTTTTTTCGCCAATTTCATTTTTTGAACTGCTGCCACTTAGTTCAGTTTGTACATCCGTCAGTTTCATTTTTAAATCGTGAAGCTGTTCATTGAGAGCACCCGGTTTAAATGAAGCATTCCTGAGCGAAGCTTCCATCAGATTAACCTTTTTAAAAGCCTCGTTTAACGAGATGTTTAAAGCTCCGATTGCCCGTTGCATTTCGCTGACATCTTTTCGGAAAGCCAGTGTTTCTTTATGCGAAGGTCCTTCAAGCGCTCCCTCTCTCAGCGGTTTAACAACAATACTTTCAGGTCCTGCCAACTGGGTTACTTCACCATCCACTTCTTTTGAAAAGCTCACTTTATATTCACCCGGCATTACGAACATTCCGCTTCTTTCCTCAGCAGCCGATTCTTCATTCACCGGTTGCACCGACGAATACCTCAAATCCCAGGCGATTCGCTGAAATCCGCTTTCTGCAGGTGCTTTTAATTTCCGGATAACATTGCCTTCCGTATCTTCGATGGTCAGCCAAAGTGCAGGTTTCTGCTGATGTTTTTCTTCATCCAGCTCTTCCCAGCCGGGAAAAGGAATGCCTGCATCCTCTTTTTGCAGTTGCTTTTCTTTTTCCTGCCGAAGTTGTTTTATCGTTTTAATTTCATCTTTCAGGTAAAAAGTAATTACCGCGCCAAACGGAGGATTGTCTGCCACATACATTCCGGCGCCTTGCGAACCTTTTTTACTGCCTCCAAAAATACCTTTCGGCAGATACCACCAGGCATCTTTCACCGGGAAAAGGGTAGCTTCGTTTTCAAGCTGTTCGCGCGACACCCCACGAAGCGGTGTATAATCATCCAGAATATAAAATCCTCTGCCAAATGAAGCGCCAATTAAATCATTTTCCCGTTCATGAATCGCCAAGTCGCGAAATGAAATAGTGGGCGCCTCGCCTGTAAATTTCACCCACTTTTCACCACCATCGATCGTGAAATAAATTCCAAATTCAGTTCCAAGAAACATTAAATCCGGGGTTTCATGATCCTGTACAATTCGCCAAAGCAATGTCCGCTCGGGAAGATTGGAGGTGATTGATTCCCATGATTTTCCTTTATCGGTGCTTTTAACAAGATAAGGATCAAAATCGCCGTATTTATGATCGTCGAGAACCACATAAACTGTGTTTTCATCAAACTTATCGGCTTTAATATCATTTACGAAAGCTGTTTCCGGTACTCCGGGAATGGATGCTATTTCAATTTTTGTCCAGTTTTCTCCGCCGTTGTCGGTTACCTGAATCAAGCCATCGTCGGTTCCGGCATAAATCAACCCCTTTTTCACAGGTGATTCTGAAATGGAAGTAATTGTATTGTAATTGCTCATGGCAAATAAATCCCAGGGCGAATCCCAGCTTTGCTGTTTTCCCATGATTGGGATTGTGATGCGCTCTTCATTTTTCGTCAAATCCCCCGAAATGGCCGTCCATGAATCCCCGCGGTTGTCTGATTGCCAAACACGTTGCGAGGCAAAAAACAGGGTAGTTGGATTATGCGGGCTCACCAAAATCGGTGCATCCCAGTTGTATCTTTCAGCGGGTTCTCCTTTGCCGGGTTGAGGCTGAATGTGCACAATCTCGCCGGTTATCCGGTCAACGCGTACCAGGTTTCCCTGTTGCCATTCGGCATACATAATATCCGGATTCCCGGGTTCAGTTGCAGGCTGGTGTCCGTCGGCAAAAAGCACAACTTCCCAGTCGGCATTGCGAATGCCGGTTGAATTATCGGTGCGTGACGGCCCGCCCTGTGTGTTGTTATCCTGGGTTCCGCCATATACCCGGTAAAATGGTTCTTTATCATCAACAGCTACTTTGTAAAACTGGGTCAACGGCAGATTATCGATAAACCGCCAGTTTTCAGCCAGGTCGAAACTTTCATACAA
>CAYUBV010000165.1:0-6291 GCA_964443035.1 uncultured Tangfeifania sp. | reverse complement strand
ACATGGCAGAAGAAAGCGCCGATGCAAAAATCGATAACATTATGAGAGAATTGAAACTTTAAAAATTAAAATTTCAGATAAAATCAACTAAATAATAATTACAATGAAAAAAATCAAAATGATTTCTTTTTTGCTGCTGTTTTCAGCAGTTGGAGTTTGGGCACAAACACCCGAACCAATGGAGATGAAACCGGAAATGACCGAAATCTGGGAACCCGAAGTTCCGGTGGTTAATCCCGGAGAAACCCCGATGGACGCCCCGCAGGATGCCATTGTTTTATTTGACGGAACCGATTTGGGCCGCGAATGGACAAGCAATGATGGCGGAGAACCACAATGGATTGTTGAAAATGGCGCAGTTACCGTAAAAAAAGGAACAGGCGTTATCAAAACAAAACGTGTTTTCGAAGATTTTCAGTTACACATTGAATGGCGTTCTCCCTCAGAAGTAGTTGGAGAGGGGCAGGGACGCGGCAACAGCGGCGTTTTTTTACAGGAACGTTATGAGGTGCAGGTGCTCGACAATTACCAGAACCGCACCTACCGCAACGGCCAGGCAGCAAGTGTTTACAAGCAGAATGCACCGCTGGTAAATGCCTGTAAGGCCCCCGGCGAATGGCAAACCTACGACATTATTTACACTGCCCCGCGTTTTAAGGAGGACGGAACCTATTTTACACCACCTACAGTCACTGTGATCCATAACGGTGTTCTGGTTCAAAATAATTATAAACTGCGTGGCCCGACCGAATACATCGGAATTCCGGAATACAATGTGCAGGAGCACGGCCCCGGCAGTATAATGCTCCAGGATCATGGAAATCCGGTGAGTTTTCGAAATATTTGGATAAGGGAATTGTAATCCCTGTTTTTTTAAATATTTTTAAAGCCTGAAGTTCTGCTTCAGGCTTTATTTTTATAAACCGCTTTTTAATGAACCCGAAAATCAATTTTGTACTGTTTGTTTTGATTGCCGTCCCTTTTATTTCCCTGGCTCAATCCAATTTTTTTTCTACTCAGTTGCCTGTTGTTCATATCCACACCAATGGCAAAGAAATTATTGACGAACCCAAAATACTCGTGGATATGGGAATAATCTGGAATGGCGAAGGACAAATGAACCAAACTTCAGGTGAATACAACCATTACAACGGCAAAATTGGCATCGAAATACGAGGTTCATCCTCGCAAATGTTTCCCAAAAAATCGTTCGGATTTGAAACCCGCGATGAAAATGGAATGGATATGGACTTTCCTCTGCTCGGTTTGCCCGAAGAGGAAGACTGGATTTTATATGCTCCTTATACCGATAAAACGCTGATAAGAAATGTGCTGACTTTTTCTCTGGCTGATCCTCTCGGGCATTATGCGTCGCGCTGCCGTTTTGTTGAACTTTTCATTAATGATGAATATTGGGGCGTGTATGTTCTGATGGAAAAAATAAAAAGGGAGAATACCCGGGTAGATATCGCAACCCTGAACCCCGATGAAACCGAAGGCGAAGATTTAACCGGTGGATACATTGTTAAAATAGACAAAACTACCGGCAGCGGGGGAGACGGATGGCATTCAAAATATAAAAATGCGAACGGGAATTCAACTTTTTACCAGTACGAAGTTCCGGATGACGATGAAATTGCAGCAGAGCAGAAAGATTACATTCAAAATTACATTGGTGAATTTGAAGATGCGGTTTATTACGAAAAGTTTGAGGGTGAAGGCAGCTATCGCGATTATATCGATGTGCTGACGTTTATCGATTTTATTTTAATTAGTGAGCTTACCAAAAACGTAGATTCGTACCGGTTAAGTACTTTTTTGCACAAAGATAAAGGTGGAAAGCTGAATGCCGGACCGATATGGGATTTTAACCTGGCATACGGCAATGCCGATTACCACAATGCCTGGACTACCTACGGATTCCAGATTAAAGCACAAATGGAAGGTGATCATTGGGGTAATCCTTTTTGGTGGCTTAAATTATGGGACGATCAGACTTTTGTTGACCAGATGAAATGCCGCTGGAAAGAAATGCGGGAAAGTGCATGGTCGAATTCGCAAATTTTTGAAGTAGCCGACAGCCTTGTAGCTGCAATTGGGTCAGGGGCTATAAACCGGAATTTCAATCGCTGGCCGGTTTTGGGAAAATATATTTGGCCCAATTACTATATCGGCGACAGCCATGAAGCTGAAGTAAACTGGATGAAAAACTGGCTCGAATCGCGCCTTTGGTGGCTCGATTCCAATTTGCCTGGCAATTGCGGCGAAGATGTTCCTGAGTTGATCGACGAATTCGAAGCAACTGTTTATCCCAGTCCTTTTAATTCAGAACTTAACCTGGAAATAGCCAGCGACGTTAATGTTAAGGTCATACTTAAATTGTACAATTCAAACGGTTCCCTGGTAAAATCAGTTCCCTTTTCAGTTGCCGAAGCCGAAAAACAGGAGTTTACTATAAATACAAACCATTTACCTGGTGGATTGTACATTTATACGCTTGAAAAAGGATATGAAATTTTTCAAAAAGGGAAACTTGTAAAATATTAGCCAACTTGACTGTTTGTAATCATTTTTTTAACTTCGATATATGTTGTTAAATAAGTTACTTTATATTATCATCTTTTTATTTTTAGTAGTTCAGGGTTATGCCCAGGATCAAACTTTTTCTTCGAAACTACCCCTGGTTTTTATAGAGACCAACAACAGGGAAATACCGGATGAGCCCAAAATTCTTGTGGATATGGAAATTATCTGGAACGGCGATGGTGAAGAAAACCACACATCAGATGAATTTAACCACTATTCCGGTAAAATCGGAATAGAGTTACGGGGTTCAACTTCTCAATCTTTTCCCAAAAAATCGTATGGTTTTGAAACAAGAGACCAATTGGGTAACGATATTGATTTTCCATTACTTGGGTTGCCAGAAGAAGAAGACTGGATTTTGTATGCTCCCTATTCCGATAAATCTCTCATCCGAAATGTACTGACTTTTTCACTGGCAAAACCTTTAGGTCACTATGCTTCGAGGTGTCGTTTCGTGGAGCTTTTTCTGAATAACGAATATCAGGGCATTTATGTGTTAATGGAGAAAATTAAGCAGGAAGATATTCGTGTAGATATTGAAAAAATGACCCCAGATGAAACGAATGGTGTGGATTTAACTGGCGGTTATATTGTTAAAATCGACAAAACAACCGGAAGCGGTGGAGAAGGGTGGCATTCAAAATATCAGAATTTGAATGGATATTTTACTTATTATCAGTATGAAGTTCCTGCTTTCGATGAAATTACACCCGAACAAAAACAATACATACAAAATTACATTGATTTATTTGAGGATGCACTTTTCGAAGAAAATTATGAAGGACGGGACAGCTACATTCATTACATCAATAAGGCATCGTTTATCGACTATATTTTAATAAACGAATTAACTAAAAATGTAGATGCCTACCGTTTGAGTACTTTTTTGCATAAAAACCGGAATGAGAAACTTAGGGCAGGGCCAATTTGGGATTATAATCTGGCCTACGGGAATGTAAATTACAATGATGCCTGGCTTACTGAAGGTTTTCAAATTGAAAATCAGAAAGGGTACAATCCCTTTTGGTGGGAAAAATTTTGGGCCGATTCGGTTTTTGTTAATTACCAGAAATGCCGCTGGGAAATGATGCGTGAGAAGCACTGGTCCGATGAACGTATTTTTGAAGTGATCGACAGCCTTGTTGCTTCGATTGGAGGTGCCATTGACAGAAATTTTGAACGATGGCCTGTACTTGGCAAACCGGTTTGGCCAAATTATTACATTGCCGAAAGTTACACGGAAGAGATAAACTGGTTAAAAAACTGGCTGGAAGAGCGGCTTGATTGGCTCGACAACAACCTGCCGGGAAACTGTATTTACGAGTGGCCTCCTTTTATTGAAGATATCGATGTGTTGGTTTTTCCTAATCCGGTTAATGATGAAGTAAAACTTAAAGTAGCATCAGGTTCAGGAACAGAAATTCATTTCAGGCTTTTTAATGTGAATGGTTCGCTGGTAAAGGAAAAAATATTCAGTATTGCAGAGGGCGAGCAGTTGTTTTCAATTCAGGCAGGTTCTCTGCCTAAAGGCATTTATTTTTATATGCTGTCAGAAAATTATACTCCTTTTCAAAAAGGGAAGCTTGTAAAATATTAACTGCTGGTTGATTATAGCATCTCTTGTGTCCAGTCATTAAAAAAGAATAATCCGGAGGTAACGTGGGATAGTTGTTTTTTTAGGATCTTTTTATTTTGTTTCTGAACATTCCTTTGAATTTGTCCACTTTTGGTGCTACAATAAACTGGCAATATGGTTGATCGGGGTTCTTTTCAAAATAATCTTTGTGATAATCTTCTGCTTTGTAAAATGTTTCAAAAGGAACTATTTCTGTTACAACCGGATTGTTAAAAGTGTTTTCTTTATTGAAGAGCCGGATAAGTTCTTCCGCTGTTTCTTTTTGTTCTTCATTGTGGTAAAAAATTACCGAGCGGTATTGCGTCCCCACATCGTTTCCCTGGCGGTTTAAAGTAGTAGGATCGTGGGTCATGAAAAAAACATCGAGTATTTCTTTGTAACTGACAACTTCCGGGTCGTAGGTAATCTGCACCACTTCGGCATGGCCTGTTCTGCCTGTACAAACTTCGCGGTAAGCCGGATTTTTAATGCTGCCTCCACTGTAACCCGGCACAACATCTGTAACTCCTTTTATTTCTTTGTAAACAGCTTCGGTACACCAGAAGCAGCCTCCGCCCAATGTTGCTTTTTTTAATTCTTTTTCCATATTATTTGTAATATCTATGTTCGTTTTTTAATCCAGTAATTTGTTTAATCCTTTATTTCCTGAACCTGAAGCGTGTGAATACTTTTTTTTCAAATTCCCATGCAAAGCGGAACTGTCCGAACAGGGAACCGATGATTAAAAAAAGAACCTGATACGATGGAAATATTATCAGAATATACATCGGAACTTTAATCCATAAACTGGTATCGGGTGTAATTCCAATCCAGCAAAAAAAAGCTTTTCGCACAAAAAGTGTAGCACTTCCGGTAAAAGCAAAAGCCAGGAAAATTAGAACGAGTTGAACATTGCTTTTAATGTTCCATTTTCGCTTTAGTTTTTCAAGCATCCTAACTATTATTTGCTCTGAATAACAAAGCAGGAAACAACTTGTTTGGGCAGAGCGCTATATTTGGTGGGTTTGGTAAATAATAAATCCGTAAATAACAAAGCGTAATATTCTAAAAAGTGCATAGCGTAAGTACCGTTTCGACTGGTATCCTGAAGAACCGACCAGCAGACTGACTGCCGACCAGGGAAGTGGTGTAAGTGCAGCTACAATAATCAGGAATAAACCATATTTTTTAAGTTTGGGCCATAAATTCTGAAAAAACCTAATCCGGATGTAGCGAAATGTTACCCGTTTGTGTAAAAACTGACCGATAAGAAAAGTGATATACCCCATTGCATAAGATACACCGGCAAAAAAAGCAATGTTCCACCAGTAGTTTGTCACATCTGCTTTATTTACCGCCCAAATCATGAATAATTCGGGTGGAATGATTCCGAAAAAAAATTCCGAAGCAGCATATATGAGATAAATTATTTCTGGCTGGCCGTAAAATTGTTGAATCCAGTATTCGGGATTTTGCGCGTAAATAGTTTTTCTGAAAAGCCAGTAAGCGGCTATCAATAATCCAAGCCAGACCAATCCTTTTAGTCCGTTTCTGATTAAAAACCGCATGCGTGAACTTATTCTCATGGCTTATTACTGTTCGCTTTTTTAAAGGCGCGAAAAATACAACAAATATTTTAATCGCTCTTTTTAAAGTGCTGCTCAATAACAAAAATGTTGCCAGAGAAAGAATTGTTCAATTTTAATAGAACCCAAATGCACTATTTCCAGCACCGGCAAGTTGTGCGAATTTTATTTTTGCATAATGCCAAACTGCGGTTCAACTGTTATACTCAGGCTGCTGTCAACCGGGTGAAATAAAAATTCTTCGCTGGTTTGTTTGCCTCTGAAAAATGCTACACGGGCCATTGGTTTTTCATTTGAATCAAAAAGAATGCCCCGCCGTGAAGGTTTAGTGGAAAGCCCTGTAATGCACTTCCCGCAAAAATAAATGCGTAAAAGCAGGAGTTGAATTTCTCATTTTAGCTCAAGGTTTTGAAGGTTCTGTTTGAATATACCTTATGTGAGATTGGTTATTTTTATATTTATAAAGATGCGATTTCAGTTTAAATCCCGTAACTATTTCCATTT
>CAYUBV010000164.1:0-6323 GCA_964443035.1 uncultured Tangfeifania sp. | reverse complement strand
AAAAAGGCGTGAAAATTTTCCGGGTCGATAATCCGCATACCAAATCGTTTAATTTCTGGGGATGGGCCATCCGCGAAATCAAAAAAGAGCATCCGGATGTGATTTTCCTGGCCGAAGCATTTACCCGGCCAAAAGTGATGTACAACCTGGCCAAGCAGGGATTCACGCAGTCGTACACCTATTTTACCTGGCGGAATTCGAAATACGATTTGGAAACTTATCTCAATGAATTGATAAATTCCGAAGCCCGCGAAATTTTCCGGCCCAATTTCTGGCCCAACACCCCCGATATTTTACCCGAGTTTTTGCAGGTGGCCAACCGTGCCGGTTACATTCAGCGACTAATGCTGGCAGCTACGCTGAGTTCGAACTACGGAATTTACGGCCCTGCTTTCGAACTCATGGAAAACACACCAATTCATCCGGGCAAGGAAGAATACCTCGATTCGGAGAAATTCGAAATCAAGAACTGGAACTTCGACGATCCCAAAAGCCTCCGTAAAATAATAACCCGTGTGAATGAAATCCGGAGAGAAAACACGGCGCTGCAAAATACACACTCGCTGAAATTTCACGAGATAGAAAACGATGCGTTGGTTTGTTACAGCAAGGCTTCCGATGATTTAAGCAACATTATTTTGGTGGTTGTTACACTCGATCCACATCATACACATTCGGGCTGGCTGAGATTTCCGGTAACAGAATTCGGAATGCATGCCCATGATTCCTACCAGGTACAGGACCTGATTAGCGGCGCCCATTTTTTGTGGAGCGGCGAGCACAATTTTGTGGAACTGAGCCCGGGTGTAATGCCTGTACATATTTTTAGAGTGCGCAGAAAATTACGCTCTGAAAGGGATTTCGATTATTTCATGTAAACAATTCAGATTATAATTATGCAGAAAAAAGATACAAAAAGTTGGTATAAAGATGCGGTTATTTACCAGGCACATGTTCGTTCGTTTAAAGACAGCAACGACGACGGCATCGGTGATTTTAAAGGGCTGATTCAGAAGCTGGATTACCTGAAATCGCTGGGTGTAACGGCTGTATGGATTTTGCCGTTTTATAAATCGCCTTTGAAAGACGGCGGTTACGATATTGCCGATTTTACCCATATTCATGAAGATTACGGCACAATGGCCGACTTCAAACGGTTTATTCGTGAAGCGCACAAACGCGATCTGCGTGTGATTACCGAGTTGGTACTCAACCATACTTCCAATGAGCACAAATGGTTTGAACGGGCCCGCCATGCAAAATCCGGCAGCGTTTACCGCGATTTTTATGTGTGGAGCGACACCACCGATAAATACAACGACGCCCGGATTATTTTCCAGGACTTTGAGATTTCCAACTGGTCGTGGGACCCGGTGGCCAAAGCCTACTACTGGCACCGCTTTTATTCGCATCAGCCCGATTTGAATTTCGATAATCCGAGTGTTCACAAAGCTGTATTAAAATTACTCGATTTCTGGTTCAGTATTGGCGTGGACGGGCTCCGGCTCGACGCAGTTCCGTACCTTTATGAACGCGAAGGAACCAATTGCGAAAACCTGCCTGAAACCCATGCATTTCTGAAAAAATTGCGCAGATACATCGATCAAAATTACGGGGATAAAATGTTGCTCGCTGAGGCCAATCAGTGGCCCGAGGATGCATCGGCCTATTTTGGCGACGGCGACGAATGTCACATGTCATTCCACTTTCCGCTGATGCCCCGGTTGTATATGGCAATGCGGATGGAAGACCGCTTTCCGCTGATTGATATTCTGGATCAGACACCCGATATTCCCGAAAACTGCCAGTGGGCCATCTTTTTACGAAATCATGATGAGCTGACCCTTGAGATGGTTTCGGATGAAGAACGCGACTACATGTACAAATCCTTTGCAAAAAATCCGAAGCAGCGAATTAACCTCGGGATTCGGCGTCGGCTGGCTCCGTTGCTCGAAAACGACAGGAAAAACATCGAACTGATGAATATCCTGCTTTTCTCGATGCCGGGAACGCCCATTGTTTATTACGGCGATGAAATTGGAATGGGCGATAATTATTACCTCGGCGATCGCGACGGGGTTCGCACACCCATGCAATGGTCTGCCGACCGCAACGCCGGTTTTTCATCTGCCGAACCGCAGCGGTTATTTTTACCGGTTATTTTTAATCACGATTATCATTTTGAAACCATAAATGTTGAGAATCAGGAAAAAAATCCAACTTCGTTGTTATGGTGGATGCGGCGCGTGATTGCCAAACGGAAACAATTCCAGGCTTTTAGCCGGGGCGATATTAATTTTATCGACACCAGTAACAGCAAAATACTGGCTTTTACCAGGACTTACAACGATGAAAAAATACTGGTAATTATTAACCTGTCGCGCTACTCGCAGCAGGCAGAGCTTGATTTGGCCGAATACGAAGGGTACGTGCCAACCGAGGTTTTCAGTCAGAATAAATTTTCAGCAATCGGGAAAGACCCTTATATTTTTCCGCTGCAGTTTAAAAACTATTTCTGGTTCGAACTCGTAAGGCAGGAGGAAGACGAAATGATTGAAGCGCTGTCGCCCGATCATCAGCTTATACTTACTGCAAAAGAGTGGAACCAACTGCAGGGGTCAACTAAAAATTCGCTGGAAAAACTGATGCGAAGCTATGTACGTAAAAACCGCTGGTTCCGTGGCAAAGCAAAAAAAATTAAGAGCATAGATATAAAAGATACCATTCCGCTCTCTACCGGAAGCCTGAATTCGTACATAGTAATTATAGAAACAAGTTACATTGAAGGGAAAAATGAACAGTACGTTATCCCGATATCAATTATAACCGGCGAAATCATTGCAGATGTGAAGTTTAAACATCCTGAAGCAATGATTGCCTATGTGGAAGTGGATGGCCACGAAGGAGTGATGTACGACGGGTCGTACAATAAAGAAGTGCGTGATATTTTCCTGCAACTGATTACACAAAAAGGAACCGTGAAAAGCAGGAAAGGCAGCCTGGTGGGGTTACCCGGAAAGAAAATGGGTTCGAAAATACAAAAAAGCGATCTGCCATTGAATTCGCGGGTGCTTCTCGCTGAGCAATCAAATACCTCTATTCTTTACGATAACAAGTTTTTCTTTAAAATGTACCGCAGTCCCGAGGAAGGCAACAATCCGGAACTGGAAATCATAAAAACACTTACTGAAAATACAAGCTTCCGCAATTTCCCGACATTTGCCGGTGCGCTGGAATACCGTGAAAGTAACGCTGAAGGTTCGGCATTGGGAATTTTGGTCGATTTTATTCAGAACGAAGGAAATGCCTGGGAGTTTACACAGTCAGCTATCGATCGCTATTTCGACAGGATTATTGAAGATAAGGCATTTCTGATGAGCGGCAAGCCGATCACCAATACAACAGATTTGGTTGATTACGTGGGTGAGGAAAAAATGCAGGATTTGCTCGGCCCGTTTTTTATTGAAATGATAAAATTGCTGGGCAAGCGAACCGCAGAAATGCACATTGCGCTGGCTTCTGTCGAAAATAAAAAAGAGTTTAAGCCCGAGCCTTTCTCATTGCTTTATCAGAAATCGCTTTACCAGTCGTTCCGCACGTTGGTTAAACGTACCATTAACGAGATGAAATCGTCGAAGCAGAAGCTTACGGCAGAGCAGGCAGAGTTGATCAATGACATCATCGGGAACGAAAGCCTGTTGCTTTCAACGGTTAAAAATACACTCGAGAAGAAGAAAATTCATACTTCGAAAACGCGTGTACACGGCGATTATCATCTCGGGCAGGTATTGTTTACCGGAAAGGATTTTGTAATTATCGATTTTGAAGGCGAACCTACCCGGTCGCTGACTGCCCGCAAACTGAAACACTGCCCGTTTAAAGATGTGGCCGGAATGCTGCGCTCGTTCCACTACGCCATTTACATGGGGCAACTCGAAAATCAGTCGAAGATTCCGGAAAGCGCTGATGTGCTTAAGCCCTGGTTAGAAGCATGGTACGAAATTGTTCAAAACATCTATACTGAAAGCTACCTCGAAACAGCAAAAGGTGCTTCGTTTATGCCTGAGGAAGAAAGGGAGATAAACGATCTGCTTTCGGTTTATACCATCGAAAAAGCAATTTATGAGGCGGATTATGAATTTAACAACCGGCCCGACTGGTTGCACATTCCGCTCAACGGCCTGAAGAAAATTCTGGATGATTTGCTGGAATAAAGAATTTTGAAATCAATTAAAATTTCGATTATGAGCGAAAAACAAAATATATCAAGTTCAAAAAAAGAAAATAAAATATCTGCGTCCGTAAATGCAGTTCAGGACGTGGCGGAATTCATAACCGATTATGACATTTATCTTTTCAGGGAAGGTAAGCATTTTTCGCTGTACGAAAAACTGGGTGCTCACCTGATGGAAGTCGGTGGCGTGAAAGGAACTTTCTTTGCCGTTTGGGCCCCAAATGCAAAGTCGGTTTCAGTTATCGGTAATTTTAACGGGTGGCAGAAAGATGCCGATCATCTGATGCGGCGTGATGATGAATCTGGCATTTGGCAGGGATTTATCCCCGGCATTGAAAAAGGGGAAGCCTATAAGTATTTCATTCAGTCGCAGCACAACAATTATTCGGTTGAAAAAGCCGACCCGGTTGCATTTTACAGCGAGCAGCCTCCCAAAACAGCATCGGTTGTGTGGGAATACAATTACAACTGGAACGACCAAAAATACATGGAAACCCGTGGCGAAAAGAATGCGCTTGACAGTCCGTTTTCGGTTTATGAAGTGCATCTTGAATCGTGGCGCCGAAACCCCGGGGAGGGCAATCGGCCGCTGAGTTATCCTGAACTGGCAGAAGAACTGACAGATTACATTAAAGAAATGGGATATACACACGTTGAGTTGATGCCGGTTACCGAATACCCGTTTTCGGGTTCGTGGGGTTACCAGGTTACCGGCTTTTTTAGCCCGACCAGCCGGTTCGGGACGCCCGACGATTTTATGTATTTTGTCGATTATCTGCATCAAAACGATATTGGAGTAATCATGGACTGGGTGCCTTCGCATTTTCCCGGCGATCAGCACGGTTTGCACTTTTTCGACGGCACTTATCTTTACGAACACCAGGATCCGCGGAAAGGATACCATCCCGACTGGAGCAGCTATATTTTTAATTACGGGCGTAACGAAATTCGTAATTTCCTGATTAGCAGCGCTCACAGTTGGATGAAACATTTTCACATCGATGGAATAAGGGTAGATGCGGTAGCTTCCATGTTGTACCTCGATTATTCACGAAAAGAAGGGGAGTGGATTCCCAACGAACACGGCGGGCGCGAAAACCTTGAAGCCATTCAGTTTTTAAGGGATTTAAACGAATCGCTTTACACCAGATTCCCCGATATTCAAACCATTGCCGAAGAGTCGACTGCCTGGCCAATGGTTACCCGCCCGGTTTATACCGGCGGACTGGGTTTCGGAATGAAGTGGAACATGGGCTGGATGCACGATACGCTGAGTTATTTTGCACACGAACCCATTCACCGGAGCTACCATCACAACCAGATGACATTCAGCATAATGTATGCATTTAACGAGAATTTTATGCTTTCATTGTCACACGATGAAGTGGTGCATGGCAAAGGCAGTCTCATTAATAAAATGCCGGGCGACGACTGGCAGAAATTTGCCAGCGTGAGAACACTTTTCGGTTACATGTTCGGACACCCCGGTAAAAAACTGCATTTCATGGGAATGGAACTGGGGCAGTGGAAAGAGTGGAACCACGAAAGCAGCCTCGACTGGCACCTGCTCGATTTTGAATCGCACAAAGGGTTGCAGTTTTTTATGAAAGACCTGAACAGTGTTTACCGGCGGTTTCCGGCACTTTATGAAAATGATTTCTCAGGCGAAGGATTCCAATGGATCGATGCCAACGACTCGAAGAATTCCATTATAAGTTTTGTTCGTTACGATAAGAAAAAAGAACATCCGGTAATTGTTGCAGTGAACCTGACACCGGTTCCACGGCACAACTACCGCATTGGTGTGCCGGAGGATTCCAAATGGCTTGAAATTTTGAACAGCGATGCAGTACAGTATGGCGGAAGCGGCGCCGGAAACTTTGGTGGAGTGGCTTCCAACCCGGTTCCGTATCACGGCAAAGACCAATCGATTAATGTGCTGCTGCCGCCACTTGGAATTGTAATGTTTGCGGCAGCCCCCTAGTTTCCCCAGAGGCATTATCCCAAGTTGTGGAATTTGTGGGGCAGCTGATTACAAAATAACTTTATGCTTTTAATTTAATAATTTTTAATTTAATAATTCTCAGTT
>CAYUBV010000163.1:5165-6330 GCA_964443035.1 uncultured Tangfeifania sp. | reverse complement strand
CAGTGTAAACGCTGAAGTGCGAATCATAATTATTTTGTTACGAATATTAACGTTTGAAGTACTTAAAACTTTTTAACAAAATAGATGGCCGGATTCTGCCACAATCGTTTAAATTCGTGCTCTCGAAAAAATAGACAACAAGACATTATGAGTATCAAGAATTGATGTCAGTAAACGAAATACAAAAACAATAAAGAATTACATAAAACATGAACGAGACAGTGGATATTAAAGAGTTAAACGAACGGATTCAGCAGGAGAGTTCGTTTGTGGACATGGTTACCCTGGAGATGAACAAAGTAATTATCGGTCAGAAACACCTCGTGGAAAGCCTGCTGGTGGGTTTATTGTCCGATGGCCACATTTTGCTGGAAGGGGTGCCGGGACTGGCAAAAACACTGGCCATTAAATCGCTGGCCAACACCATCAACGCCAACTATTCGCGCATCCAGTTTACACCCGACTTGTTGCCTGCCGACTTACTGGGGACAATGATTTACAGTCAGAGAAAGGAGGAATTCTCCATTAAAAAAGGGCCGATTTTCGCCAATTTCATTCTGGCAGATGAGATCAACCGTGCACCGGCAAAAGTGCAGTCGGCATTGCTGGAGGCCATGCAGGAGCGCCAGATTACCATTGCCGACCAGACGTTTAAGCTCGAAGAACCTTTCCTGGTGATGGCTACCCAAAACCCCATCGAACAGGAAGGAACCTACCCGCTGCCCGAGGCACAGGTAGACCGTTTTATGCTGAAAGTGGTGATCAATTATCCGAAAAAGGAAGAGGAGCGGATGATTATCAGCCAGAACCTGCTGAAACAGTTTCCGGTGACTACAAAAATTCTGAAACCCGAAGATATTATCAAAGCCCGCAATGTGGTGAAAGATGTGTACATGGATGAAAAAATCCAGAAATACATTGTCGACATTGTATTTGCCACCCGCGAGCCGGCAGAATACAACCTGAAAAAATACGAGGATATGATTTCGTACGGTTCGTCGCCCAGGGCGGGAATCAGTATGGCACAGGCCGCCAAAGCATTTGCATTTATCAAACGCAGAGGTTACGTTATCCCCGAAGATGTGCGCGCGGTGTGCCCCGATGTAATGCGTCACCGCATTGGCCTGAGCTACGAAGCCGAGGCGAACAACATCACTTCGGAAGA
>CAYUBV010000163.1:0-5065 GCA_964443035.1 uncultured Tangfeifania sp. | reverse complement strand
GCAGTCGCAGTTGGCAGTATAGAGATCGGGATTTTCACAATTAAAACTGTAGTAAAAAAATAACATTAGGGTTTGGAAACAACTGATTTATTAAAAAAAGTACGCCAGATTGAGATTAAAACACGTGGTTTGTCGCGGAATATTTTCGCGGGCGAATACCACAGTGCTTTTAAGGGCCGCGGAATGGCCTTTTCGGAGGTGCGCGAGTACCAGTTTGGCGACGATATCCGCAACATCGACTGGAACGTGACCGCCCGGTACAGCCATCCTTACGTAAAGGTTTTTGAGGAAGAACGTGAACTGACAGTGATGCTGCTCATCGATGTGAGCGGCTCGCGCGAGTTTGGTTCGTTTGAAAAGCTGAAAAAAAATATAATCACAGAAATTTCGGCGGTACTTTCTTTCTCGGCAATTCAAAACAACGATAAAATCGGGGTGATTTTCTTTTCTGACCGAATTGAAAAATTCATTCCGCCAAAAAAAGGGAGAAGCCATATTCTGCGCATCATCCGCGAGCTGATCGATTTTCAGCCACAACATTCGGGCACCGACATTACCGATGCGGTACGCTATCTTACAAACGCCATTAAAAAAAGATGCACCGCATTTGTGATTTCCGATTTTATGGACGAAAATCCCGATTTGGAGATGGCGCTTTCTATTGCCAACAACAAGCACGACGTGGTTTCTCTGAAAATTTACGACGAACGCGAAAAGGAACTGCCGCCCATTGGAATGCTGAAACTGAAGGATGCCGAAACCGGTAAATATGTTTGGGTGGACAGCAGTTCGCGCAAAACCCGGAAAGTATATGCTGAGTGGTGGCAGAAACATGCTGCCAGATTCGATGCGATATTCAAAAAATGCGGCATCGATTATGTGGCCATCAATACCAGTGAAGACTACGTAAAATCGTTGATGAAACTGTTTAAAAAGAGGGCATTAAAACAATAAAATGAAGCTGACAAAAAATAGATTACTGTTCGTGGTTTTGTTGCTGTTCATTTCGAACGCAGCAAACGCGCAACAAATAAAAGCCGAAGCCAGCCTCGATTCGACCAACATTTTGCTGGGCGACCAGATAAAACTGTTCCTCGAAATCGATCATCCGAAAAACATCGATGTGGAATTTCCGCAGGTGCCGGATACAATTGCCGGAAACATTGAAGTGCTGGGGCGCTCGGGCATCGACACGTTTGAAACCGACGACGAAGCTTTTCAAAAACAGATCCAGGCTTACACCATTACCAGTTTCGACAGCGGCGCACACCGTATTCCACCCTTCTGGTTTAAAATCGACATCGAGGATCGCATCGATTCGGTATCGAGCAACGGCGTTACTTTGAGGGTGCACAGCATGGCCATCGACACCACCCGTGGACCCACGGACATAAAAGTGCCGTATGGCGCACCGCTCACGCTGAAAGAGGTGCTTCCCTACATTCTGGGGATTATCTTAATCGGAGCCATCATCTTTTTGATTCTCTATTCAATTAAAAGAAAGAAACAAAACAAGCCTATTTTTGCGATGCCCAAAAAACCGAAGGAGCCGCCCCATGTTATTGCGCTGCGTGAGCTCGACCGCATAAAAAGCGAGAAAATATGGCAGAAAGGAAAAACCAAGGAATATTACAGTGACCTGACTGAAACGCTCCGGAAATACATTGAAGACCGGTTTGAAATTCCGGCCATGGAGCAAACATCGGATGAAACCATCGAGAGTTTCCGTTCGCGGCGCGACCTGCTGAAAGACAAAACATTTCAGAACCTCAACCAGATTCTGAAACTGGCCGATTTGGTAAAATTTGCCAAATACAAACCGCTGCCCGACGATGACAACATGGCACTAATGAATTCCTACTTTTTTGTGAACGAAACCAAAAAAGAGGAAGAAAAAAAGGCAGAAAAAAAGAGTGATGAGAACGACGAAGGTGAAGAAGTTGAAATAAAATAAAAATGAATGTCCGCATTTTGTCATACTGTATATTTACACGTCATGTTGTCCGCCAGTTGGCGGATTCAGCATCTCATGCTTTTAATTATTAATAAATTATCAAAGAGACCCTGAAACAAGTTCAGGGTGACGTTCGCATTATGATGCATAACGGATATTCAATTAAAATAGAAGAGGATGTTTGAAGGACTGACATTTAAAAACCCGGAATTTTTCTACGTGCTGCTGGTAATTGTGCCACTGGTAGCCTGGTACATTTTCCGTCAGAAACGAAACACAGCCAGCATCCGGGTTTCGTCAACCGCATCGGTGTTTAAAGCGCCCAAAAGCATACGGCACTACCTGCGCCACGTGGTATTTTTACTCCAGGTGCTGGCCATTGCCGCTTTCACGGTGGTGCTGGCCCGGCCGCAATCTTCGCGCAACTGGGAAAATATTACCACCGAAGGAATAGATATTGTAATTGCACTCGATATATCGAGCAGTATGCTCGCGCGCGATTTTCAACCCGACCGGCTGGAGGCAGCAAAAAATGTGGCGATGGAGTTTATTTCGGGACGTGAGTACGACCGCATGGGGCTGGTGGTTTTTGCAGGTGAGGCCTTTACGCAGTGCCCGCTGACAACTGACCGCTCGGTGTTGCTGAATCTGTTTAAAGATATTGAAAGCGGCATGATTGAAGACGGCACAGCCATCGGTAACGGACTGGCAACATCCGTTGCACGGCTCAAAGAGAGTGAAGCCATCAGCCGGGTGGTTATCCTGCTCACCGACGGAGAAAACAACAGCGGAGAAGTTGCCCCTGTAACGGCGGCTGAAATTGCCAAAACATTTGGAATACGCGTTTACACCGTGGGTGTAGGCTCGGAAGGAACCGCCCCCTACCCTGTTCAAACGCCTTACGGAATTCAGTTGCGCGACATGGAGGTAAAAATCGATGAAGAGACGCTTCAGGAAATTTCAACGATTACAGATGGCCGCTATTTCAGGGCCACCAGCAATACAAAACTGGAAGAAATTTACCGTGAGATTGACGCTCTGGAAAAATCAAAAATAGAGGTGCGGGAATTCAGCCGGAAATCGGAAGAATTTTTGCCGTTCGCTTTGGCAGGAATCGCATTTCTGGTACTAAGTTTGATATTGAAAAATACAATTTTCAGAAGTATCCCTTAAAGACGTAAAAGATGGAAATGTTCAGATTTGGAAATAGCGAATTTTTATGGGTACTGCTCATTATTCCGGTGCTTGCGCTGGTTTTTGCCTGGTCGCGGATTGCCCGGAAACGGGCATTGAAACGGTTTGGACATGAGCAAACCCTGCGTGTACTGATGCCGTTTGCGTCGAAAAGCCGCCCGGTATTCAAGTTTATTGTGCTGATGCTGGCGCTGGCATTTTTTATTGTGGGGGCTGCCCGTCCGCAGTTTGGTTCAAAACTTAAAAAAGTAAATCGCGAGGGCGTGGAACTGATGATTGCACTGGATGTGTCGAACAGCATGATGGCCGAAGACATTCAGCCCAACCGGCTGGAGCGTTCGAAGCGGGCCATTTCGCGGCTTATCGACCGCCTGCAGGCCGATAAAATCGGGTTGATTGTGTTTGCCGGCGAGGCCTACGTGCAGTTGCCCATTACCAGCGATTACAATTCAGCAAAAATGTTTTTGAATTCGGTGAATACACAGATTGTACCCACCCAGGGAACTGCCATCGGGGCAGCTATTAATATGGCTTCCCGGTCGTTTACGCCCGAAGGTGAATCAAACAAAGCCATCATTGTAATTACCGACGGCGAAAACCACGAAGACGATGCGGTTTCGGCAGCCGAACAGGCAGCAGACAACGGAATTGTTGTGCATACCATTGGCATGGGGCTGCCAAAGGGTTCGCCCATTCCGGTGCTCCGAAACGGACAAAAAGATTATTTGAAAGACAACAGTGGCGAAGTGGTAATAACAAAGCTGGATGAAACCATGCTTGAAAAAATTTCTTCGACCGGAAACGGAATTTATGTACGTGCAAACAATGCGCAGGTTGGACTAAATGAACTTTTCGACGAAATCAACAAACTGGAAAAAGAGGAGATGGAATCGTTGGTTTATTCGGAATACGACGATCAGTTTCAATACTTTTTTGCCATCGGATTGTTTTTACTTCTGCTCGAATTTGTTATACTGGAAAGGAAAAACAAGTATTTTAGAAAAGTAAATCTGTTCACCACAAAATAAAACGAAAATGAAACAGACTATTTTATTCATATCGCTGATATTGCTTACCCTGACTGTTTTCAGCCAGAACGAGCGGAAATTTATCCGCCAGGGAAACAATATTTATGAGGAAGCGCTGAAAGATACCACCCGCATCGATACCTCCAAATTCAGCAAAGCTGAAACAGAATACCGGAAAGCGCTCAACAAAAAGCCGGGAAACATGAAATGGGAGTTCAACCTGGCCGATGCGCTTTACAAACAAATGCGGTTTGAGGAAGCAGAACTAAAATTTGATGAGCTGGACGATAAACTCGAAAGCCCGGAAGAAAAAGCCCGTGCACTGCACAACCTCGGAAACAGCCAGTTGATGCAGGAGAAAATAGATGAAAGCATAGAATCGTATAAAGAAGCGTTGCGCAAAAAGCCCAACGACATTGAAACAAAATACAACCTGGCCTATGCGCAAATGCTGAAAAAACAGCAAGAGCAACAACAAGAGCAGCAACAAGATCAAGATCAAGATCAGGATCAGGATCAAAACCAGGACCAGCAACAAAATCAGGATCAACAGCAGAACCAGGATCAGCAGGATCAGGATCAGCAACAAGATCAGCAACAACAGAATCAGGATCAACAAAACCAGGATCAGCAACAGCAGCAGCAACCAAATAAAATATCGAAACAGGATGCTGAACAGCTTTTGCAGGCTTTGCAAAACGACGAACGGGATATTCAGGAAAAGGTAAAAAAAGAGAAAGCGGCGAAAGCCAAAAAAACAAATGTGGAAAAAGAGTGGTAATAGAAGCCCTCTCCACAATTACGTTCTTTCTATGTCAATTATAAAAACCAGATGGTGTCATTTCGAGTGGCCACCCAATTTTGTTGGGCATAATGAGGTGATGACAGA
>CAYUBV010000162.1:0-6375 GCA_964443035.1 uncultured Tangfeifania sp. | reverse complement strand
TTTATAACGCCTGTAAACAACTTCTTCCATAGAGGCATAATCGTTTGCCCCGGTAACCGTTTTAATATTAAAATGTCTGTATTCGCGTTTTAAAGGTTTGGCATTTTTAAACACAACGCAGGCTGCTACCGGGTTGGAGCCTTGTAAATTACTGTTGTCGAAACACTCGATTCTACGTGGCAAATCAGGTAAATGCAAGTCTTCTTTTATGGTTTTGAGAATTCGTTCCTCACGTATTTTGGGATTTTTCTGAAACTGTTGTTTCTCTTTTTCAAGCTTAAAATATTTTGCATTTCTGAAGGACAATTCCAGTAGTTTTTTCTTATCTCCCCGCTGAGGAACACGAATGGTAATATCACTAAAAACATTATCGATTTTAAGTGGAACCAAAATTTCGCGCGCATTGCTGAATATTTTCTGACGAATATCTACAATGCCAGCCATTAACAGCTCTTCGGCTGATTCATCCATACTCTTTGTAATTTCAAGAGTATATGTTTGGATAATGGCGCCTTTAATCACTTTCAGGTAGTTGACATAGGCAAATTTTTCATCCTGATCAATCGTAAATACATCTACATCAGTAATTGTAGGCGAAACCACCGTAGACTTGCTTTGATATTTTTTAAGCGAATCATACTTCAGTTTAATTTTATTTGCTTCTTCAAAATTCATCTGTTCAGCCATTTCATTCATTGTGGTTTCCAGATGCTTTATAACGCCTGAAATATTTCCTTTCAGAATATTACTGATATCATCGATACCTTTATTGTATTCATCTTCTGGAATAAGTCCTTCGCAGGGTCCTTTGCAATTTCCAATGTGATATTCAAGACAAACTTTATACTTTCCGTTGCGGATATTTTCCTGTGTCAGATTATAATTACAGGTTCGGAGTTTGTATTCGGTTTTAAATAAATCGAGTAAAGTTCTTACGGTATAAATAGAGGTATAGGGTCCGTAATATTTTGAACCATCTCTAATCACATTCCTCGTTTTAAAAACACGTGGGAAAGGTTCGTTTTTAATGCAAATCCAGGGATAACTTTTATCGTCCTTTAAACGGATATTGTAACGTGGCTGGTATTTTTTTATCAGATTATTTTCGAGTAGCAGTGCATCCTGTTCGGTTTCTACAACCATGTGTTTTATATCGGCAATATTCCTCACAAGCAGCGCTGTTTTACGACTGTCGTGGATTTTATTAAAATAGGAACTCACCCGTTTCTTTAAATTTTTAGCTTTTCCGATGTAAATGATTTTATCATTTTTATCGAAAAACTGATAAATACCGGGTTTGCCTGGTAAAACTGCAATCAGGTTTTTTAAATAATCTATATTACTATTTACTGTCGGAAATTTCAAAAAGCATCAATATTTTACCAAAACATGCGGATTATACTTACTTATTCGTTCTTTCTGCGGAGTTGCCAAAAATTCCAAATCGCAGATAAAACTAAAATAAATTTTAGTAATTCCAATTTTCTGCAGTATGTTCAAAACAGCGCTGGCAGTTCCTCCTGTTGCCAATAAATCATCATGAATCAAAACTACATCATCTTTATCCAGTGCGTCGGAATGAATTTCGATGGTATCGGTTCCATACTCCAAATCGTATGTTTCAGAAATTTTAACTGAGGGTAATTTACCCATTTTTCGAACCGGTATAAAACCTGCCCCTAATTCTTTTGCAAGCAATCCTCCAAAAATAAAACCCCTGGACTCGATGCCCAGAACTTTGGTAATATTTTTATCTTTAAATTGCTCTACTATTTCATAGGCAACATACCTGAAGGCGTCTTTATCTTTAATTAAAGTTGTAATATCAATAAAATTGATTCCCTCTTTCGGAAAGTCAGGAATCTGCCTGATGATATTTTTTAAATCCATACAAATTTTTTGGTTTTTTGTTCCACGTGAAACATTATCGACCTAACAGAATCAGTAAAACATTGATATCAGAAGGTGAAACCCCGGATATTCTTTTAGCCTGCCCAATGGTTTTCGGATTGATTTTTTCAAGCTTTTGTCTTGCTTCAGTCGATAAAGATTTTAATTTACTATAAATAAACTTATCTTCAATAGATATATTTTCAAATTTATCTAACTTTTCAGCGAGTAATTTTTCACGGTTGATATATCCTTCATACTTGATTGAAATTTCAGCACCCTGCACAATTTCCTTTTTTCGTTGCTCAGGAACCCGTTTGAGAAATTCATGAAACGGGGTGATGGCTTGTTCAAGATCAAATATCGAAATCTGAGGGCGCAAAATCAAGTCGTGTAATTTAACTCCCTGTTTCAATTCAGTTGTTCCTTTTTCTGTAAGTAACTGATTTACAAACTGTGGCTTAACACTAAATTTTTTGGTAAAGTCAATTATTTGCGAAATAAGGGTAATTTTTTCATCCAGTAATTTTTTGCGTTCCGGAGAAGCCAGGCCTAATTTATATCCCTTTTCAGTTAACCGAATGTCTGCGTTGTCCTGACGAAGTAAAATTCTGAATTCAGCCCGGCTTGTAAACATCCGGTAAGGTTCGTCTACTCCTTTTGTCACCAAATCGTCAATCAGTACTCCAATGTATGCTTCGTCTCTTTTTAATATAAACTCGTTTATCGGATCATAACACCTTAAATGCGCATTTATGCCGGCCATGATTCCCTGGGCACCCGCTTCCTCGTATCCGGTGGTTCCGTTTATCTGACCGGCAAAATATAAATTCTTAACCAATTTGGTTTCGAGGGTATGGTGCAACTGGGTTGGTTCAAAATAATCGTACTCGATGGCATAACCCGGCCTGAAAATTTTGGCCTTCTCCAAACCCGGAATTTTTTGCATGGCTTTGTATTGCACATCCCAGGGCAGCGACGAGGAAAAACCATTCAAATAATATTCAACCGTGTTTTCGCCTTCAGGCTCCAGAAAAAGCTGATGTTTTTCTTTTGCAGCAAAAGTTATCAATTTACTTTCGATACTCGGGCAATAACGGGGACCGGTACTTTGAATGGTTCCGTCGAACATTGGGGCTACATCAAAACCTGTTTCAAGTTCTTTGTGAACATCCGGATTCGTATAAGTTATCCAGCACGACCGTTGTTTTAGCTGTGATTCTGTGCCGGGCAGATAGGAAAATTTAAAATAGTTGTCATCGCCTTTTTGTTCTATTAATTCTGAAAAATCGATTGTACGGCCATCTATTCGCACGGGAGTTCCGGTTTTTAGTCTTCCTGTTTTAAAACCTTGTTCAAAAAGCTGTTCCGAAATATTATAAGAAGCAGCTTCACCAATTCTTCCGCCTTTCATTTGAGAAGAACCTACATGAATCAGCCCATTTAAAAAAGTACCGTTTGTTAAAATAACCGTACTCCCCTGGAAATCAACTCCAATTTTGGTACGAACACCTTTAACTTCTTTATTTTCAATTATTAACGAAATAACAGCATCCTGCCACAAATCGAGGTTTGGCGTATTTTCCAACACATCGCGCCAGTATTCAGTAAACCGAAAACGGTCGTTCTGAGAACGCGGACTCCACATGGCCGGGCCTTTTGAAAGATTTAACATCCTGAATTGAATGGTCGTTTGGTCGGCTATAATTCCTGAATGTCCTCCTAAAGCATCGATTTCACGAACAATCTGACCTTTTGCAATTCCTCCCATAGCCGGATTGCAGGACATCTGGGCGTATTTGGTCATATCCATAGTGATGAGCAATGTTTTCGACCCCATTTTTGCCGCTGCAGTTGCTGCTTCGCATCCTGCATGACCTCCTCCCACAACTATCACATCGTATTTTGTCATCATCTTTTATCTGCTCCAAATTCTATCTTTCCCAAATAATAATTCTCCTTTTCCTTCATCACTTTTTTTTCTTCGTCTGTTTTATCGTTATAACCTACCAAATGTAAAATTCCGTGCAAAATAACCCGGTATAACTCTTCATAAAAAGTTACGTTAAATTTACCTGAATTCTCTCTAATACGGTCGGCGCTGATAAATAAATCACCCGAAATTACCTCGTCTTTCACATAATTAAAAGTAATGATATCCGTAAAATAATCGTGGTTCAGATGTTGCTTGTTCATTTCAAGCAAATACTCATCCGAACAAAAAATAACCGAAATGTCTCCGGTTTTCTTTTTTTCCTCGTTGATTAGTTGTTTGATTTGCCGGTCAGCGAAATCCTGATCCAGTTCAAAAGTAGAAATATCTTCAAAAAAAAACGTTGTGCTACTCACTTACATTCAATTTTAAATTGAATACACTTTCCTTTCTCTTTAAATTCAAGTTCGTTGGTCAGCGATTTAATGATGTGTATTCCTCTTCCTGATTCCTTTTTCAAATTTTTAGCCTCCGTGGGATTTTCTAAATTGTTATAATCAAATCCATCACCTTCATCACTAATTTCAATGTTTATCATTTCATTGCTGCAATCGGCCTGAATGCTAATTTGTTTTCTTTCATCATTCTGATTGCCATGATATATTGAATTCATAACCGCTTCTGAAAGGCACAAAAATACACGATTAAAATTATCTTCAGACAGATTGTTCTCTCTAAAAAAACGGAGCAAAAAATTTTGAGTTGTTTTCAATTCGCTTTTATCCGATTTAATAATCAGTATATCAGAAGAGTCCTTCAAGTCTATTTATTTTCGATATTATTCAAATATTGTTTGTATTTATTGTTGTAGAAATTGTTCAGTTTGTGCGAATTACGATTCAAATATTCTATTGAAAAGTTTTTATCTTCTTTATACTCAAAAAACTCAACAGGGTTACTGTAAAAATCTTCGGCAGTTTTACTTTCACGCTTATCTTCAAACTCACGCTCAAGTTCAGCCTTCTCAGCTTCAAGCAGGCGCGAGGTAATCTGGTTTTGCCGCGAAATCATTTCAGCATTCACATTTTTATTCATCAGTTGTTTGCGGTTCTGTTCCAGCATGTCGTCAATTTGCTGCAAGGCTTTGCGTGCACCGCTTCCTACCTGCCCGTTATTCATGATTTCGCGCAGCATTTGCTGCATCATTTCATGCTGCATCAACGACTGGCCCATCTTTTGATTGCCGGGTTTTCCTTCGCCGCTTTTCATCTGCTCAATCATTTGCTGCAATTGCTCTTTAATATTTTCAGATTGTTGCTTAAGCATGTTCATTCCGGGTTTTCCCTGACCCGGCTTTTCACAATTTTGGTCGCCGGGTTGTGCATTGGCCATTTGTTCTTCAAGATTTTGCAACGCTTCATCGAGCATAAGTGCCAGATTATTTGCTGAGGTAATTACGTATTGCTGACTGGCCCGGACATTTGGCAACTGGCCCTCACTCATTTGCTCGAGCGCTTTTCCAAGATTTAGTTCCATACTCAGCAATTCGTTATTAACCATTGTATTAATTTGCGGAGTACGTTTTGCCAGCGCATATAACGAATCCTTCACGATCTGACTTTGTTTCTGAATTTTTAACTGATTTTTATTCAAAGCATTTAATGTCGGATCATTAGCATTTATGCTCGATAAACCTTCCAAAATTTCCTCTTGTTCAAAAGATAAATAAACGAGATTACTTAATATCTGACGCAGGTTTTCAATGTTCTCCATGTTTTGTTCCATGGTATTTGAATCGAGCATTTGCTGCATGGCAAACGCGGTATTTTTCATTTTTTCTGATGTCTGTTTGATACTGGAACCCGACTTCTTCCGATTCTTTTTTTGAAGCTCGTCGCGACTTTTATCCATGCTGTTTTTAATGTCATCCATCTCTTCCTGAAAATCATCGAAATTCATGGGTTCTTCCATTTCCTGGTTCTTTTCCAGGGCATCCTGAATTTCCTGCTCCAGATTTTCAAGTTGTTCCTGGTGCTCTGAAACCTTTTCTTCCGCCTCCTCAAAATTCTTATTTTCAGTTACGTCATCGGCTATCTTTTCTTCTTCACCGGCCATTTCATTCATTTCATCGATAACACTCTGAAGCTTCTGTTCCACCTTCATTTTACGAAGCATTTCCAGGTTACGATCCAACTGTTTTTGCAGATCATCATAAGTTAAATCCATTTGTTCCGAAAGCTGATTCATCTTTTTACTGTCAAACTCTTCTGCCAGTTTATTAAATTCTTCAAGCAATTCTTTCAGCTCATCGGTAAAAACATCTTCCAGCAATTCTTCAATTTGTTGCTGCTTTTCTTTTATTTCTTCATTTTGTTTTTTAAAAGAATCCTGGTAATTATTCAACTCTTCGTTATCCTTTTTAATCTGATCGTAAAGCTGCTCGAGCTTATTTTGCTTTGAAAGAACATCGTTAACCATCTGCGATTTTTCCCAGTCTGAAATATTGGAATCCATATTTTTCATTCGCAGGTTTTGTAAATCTTTCTGAATTT
>CAYUBV010000161.1:0-6377 GCA_964443035.1 uncultured Tangfeifania sp. | reverse complement strand
GCCCGCGGGATTGCGCACATCGGAGTTCTCGATGCACTGGAAAAATACGGGATTAAGCCACGAGTGGTTTCAGGTACCAGTATGGGAGCAATTGTGGGAGCTTTTTATGCTGCCGGATATCCGCCGAAAGACCTGCTCAAAGTGCTGATGAAACGAAAGTTTCATCATTTGGTGAACTGGAACAAACCTTTCAGTGGTTTGATAGATTTGGACAAGGTGAAAGGCTTGCTTGAAGAAGTCATAGGTAAAGATGATTTTTCTTCACTGAATATGCCTTTTTATTGTGCAGTTACCAACCTGAACAGCGGCCAGGTAGAGATAAAATCAGAAGGAGAATTGTTTAAATGGATCGTTGCTTCAGCTTCTATTCCGGTGGTATTTGAGCCGCAGGTTATCAACGGGCAAACTTATGTCGACGGTGGATTGCTAAATAACCTGCCTGCTGAATCGATCCGCGATGAATGCCAGTTTCTGATTGGTGTGCACGTGAACTACAACGGCCCGGAAGAAGATGTGAAAGGACTGAAAACAGTTGCCGAACGTGCGTTTCGTTTGGGAATTGCCCAGAATGTTGAAAGCAGTAAAGTGCTGTGCGATTTTTTTATAGAACCTATAGATGCCAGAAACTACAGCACCTTTGCGTTTAACAAGGCGGAGGAAATTTATGAACTCGGTTATAAAGAAGCTGAAAAAAAACTCCGGGAACTGTTTAATGATATTGATTTGGAAAAAGTGATGAAGCTGATGAAAAAGAATTCGAAAGACGAGTAACTGATTTCTCTCCGGAAAAATCATTTTCGGTTAAACAGAACTCTTTCGCCAATAACATCGTCTGCCACTTTTCCATTTTCATAGGCTCGCTGCCCGTTTACAAAAGTTGCAACCACCCGGTGCGAAAACTCCTGTCCTTCAAAAGGCGACCAGCCACATTTGTAGAGAATATTTTCTTTGGAAACTTTCCAGTTGTTGCTGGGATCGACCAAAACCAGGTCGGCAAAATAATTTTCGCGGATGTATCCCCGGCGGTCGATTCGGAACAAATCGGCCGGAGCGTGGCACATTTTCTGAACCACTTTTTCAATTAAAATCGAACCTTTTTTGGTCATTTCCAACATGGCCACCAGCGAATGCTGCACCAGCGGACCGCCCGAAGGAGCATTGAAATAGGTGTTGTCTTTTTCTTGCAAAGTATGCGGTGCATGGTCAGTGGCAATTACATCGAGTCTGTCATCCAGCAGCGCTTCCCACAGTGCTGCCTGATCTGAATGACATTTTACCGACGGATTCCATTTAATGCGGGTACCGTGCCTGATGTAGTCTTTGTCGCTGAACCAAAGATGGTGCACACAAACTTCGGCCGTGATATTTTTATCGGCAACATTTCCTTTTTCAAATAGTGTCATCTCCAAAGCAGAAGATAAATGAAGTATGTGTAATCTGGTGTTGTATTTGGCTGCAAGTTCCACTGCTTTTGAAGAAGATTTGTAGCATGCTTCATCGTTGCGAATGTGCGCATGACGCGAAATTGGCACATTTTCGCCGTAACGTTGTCGTGCTTTTGTGCTATTTTCCAAAATGGTTTGCTCATCTTCGCAATGTGTGGCAACCAAAGTGGGAGCGTTTTTAAATATTTCGGAAAGGGTTTCCTGGTCGTTAACCAGCATATTTCCGGTGGATGAGCCCATAAACACTTTTATGCCGCAAACTTTTGCCGGATCGGTTTTTAAAACTTCATCAAGGTTGTCGTTGGTGGCTCCCATATAAAAAGAGTAGTTGGCCGGCGAAACCTCTGCTGCCCGCTTGTATTTTTCTTCGAGCAACTGCTGTGTTACAGCCTGCGGTTTGGTATTGGGCATTTCCATGTAAGTGGTAACACCGCCTGCCACAGCAGCCCGGCTTTCGGTGGCAATTTCGCCCTTGTGGGTAAGCCCGGGCTCGCGAAAATGAACCTGGTCGTCGATTACACCCGGAATCAGGTAGAAGCCCGATGCATCAATGATTTCAACTTCTCCGAAATTAAAATCAGAAGGTACTTTATGTGGAAAAATACGCTCAATTAGTTCTCCGTTGATTAAAAGACTGCCCTTAAATTTTAATCCTTCATTAATAATTTCAGCATCCTTGATAAGCTTTTTCATTGTTCCACCTTTAAAATTAGTTGTAACTTTTACCTGAAACAGAATTTTTTTACCCGAGGCTAATTCCTTTTGCCAACTGCCAACTGCCAGTTGCCAAGTGCCTACTTATACTTTCTGAACCAGCTTCTGATTTTCATTTTCATAACCCCCCAAAGTGCTTCGTTAAAAATGCCGCCGCTCATTTTTGAAGTTCCTTCCTGCCGGTCGATAAAAATTATGGGCACTTCAACAATTTTAAATCCCAGTTTGTGGGTGGTGAACTTCATCTCCACCTGGAACCCGTAACCTATCAGCTTTATTTTATCAAAGTCTATTGCTTCCAAAACCCGGCGGTGGTAGCATTTAAATCCGGCGGTGGTGTCGCGGACGTCCATGCCGGTAACAATTCTAACGTAAACCGATGCAAAATAAGACATCAATACGCGTCCCAACGGCCAGTTTACCACATTAATTCCGGAAATGTACCTTGAACCGATTGCCAAATCAGCGCCATCTTCAACTGCTTTCTGGAGCCGCACCAAATCATCGGGATTGTGTGAAAAATCGCAATCCATTTCGCAGATGTATTCATAATCGCGCTCGAGCGCCCATCTAAAACCTGCAATGTAAGCCGTTCCCAATCCCAGCTTGCCTTTTCTTTCCAGAATGTGAAGCTGTTCGGGGAATTCTTTCATGAGCCGTTTGACAATATCTGCAGTGCCGTCGGGCGAATTGTCTTCAACAATTAACAGGTGAAACGGCGTTGGAAGCGAGAACACTTTTCGCACCATTTTCTCCACATTTTCCTTTTCGTTGTAGGTGGGAATAATTACCAGATTTTTCGACACAATTCTTTCTTTTAATTTATGAAACGAAAATACATTTTTTTTGATCGCATTCGGTAACCTTTCAGAATAAATATTAAAAAAATGCAGCCTCAGCAATACATTTTAACTTACCGAAAGGGGATTTTTTTGCTTTATATTTTTTCGGTCGCAAAAAAAATATAATATTGCCTTTAGCGAATTAACAATAATAAAAAGGATGGCGAAAAAAGAATTTGTTCAGGTTGATTTGGATAATGCGGAACATTGCATGCATTTATTAAAATTGTTAAATGAATACATGGCCGATGGCATTGGGCTTGGCGAACCAATGCCCGATTACCTCGGCCCAAAAATAATTGAAGGGCTGAAGAAGCACACAGGTTATATCGGTTTTTTTGTTCAGGTTGGAAATGACTTTGCAGCCCTGGCCAATTGCAACCTGAATTTTTCGACCTGGAAAGCAAAACCTTTGATTAATATTCATGATTTTGTTGTTTCTCCTGATTTCAGAAAACAGGGAGTCGGTCTGTTTCTGTTGGATAAAATAGCTGAATATGCTGATCAAAATGGGTATTGCCGCATAAATCTCGAGGTGAGCCACGAAAATTATAAAGCTCAGAAACTTTACAAAAAGGCAGGTTATAATGAGTGTGATCCACCCAATTATTTTTGGGAAAAACGACTGGAATAAAGAAATCAACTGAAAACTTATGGCAGGGAAAATATCATCTGCTGATAAAAAACTTTACATTTATCAGATGAAAATTTTTTGCTGCATTTTACTGCTTGCAATTCTTTTTCCGGGATGTAACTCTAACCGCGAAAAGGACAAGGATGAATTGGTGGTGTTTTGTGCGGCCAGTTTAACCGATGTTATTTCCGAAATAACGGGCAATTTTGAAAATGATTCCGGAACGGAAGTGAAATTAAATTTTGCATCTTCAGGAACACTGGCCCGGCAAATTGAGCAGGGTGCAAATCCGTCGGTTTATATTTCAGCAGACAAAAAATGGCTCGGTTACCTGGATCAACAGGATTTTATTATTTCTGAAACTCAAAAAAAGATAGCAGGGAATTCCCTCGTTTGGGTGGCTCCGTTGCAAAGCGAACAAAAAAAAATGGCTTTTTCTCCCGGGTTGTCACTTCCTGATTTGTTTGAAGGACGGCTCTCAATCGGCGATCCCAGTCATGCGCCGGCAGGGAGTTATACCGTTCAGCTTCTTGAAAATATGGGTTGGAAAAAAGAACTGGAAACCCGGTTTCTTCCGGCAAAAGATGTACGTTCAGCATTAATGGTGGTTGAAATGGGGGAAGTGGAAGCCGGCATTGTATATAAAACGGACGCACTAAAATCTGAAAAAGTAAGAATTATATCTGAATTTCCGGATTCGTTATATGGGCCTGTACAATATTATATGGCAATTATAAAAGGGCAGAAAAACGAAAAATCACTTACTTTATACAATTATATTCTGTCAGATGATGTAAAACAAACCTGGAGAAAATACGGCTTTCTGTTTTGAACGAGTTATTTACATATTCATCCGCTGAGCTTACAGCAATCGGGCTCTCTTTAAAAGTAGCTTTTCTGTGCACAATTATTACACTGCCGGTTGCTGTTTTTATTGGCTGGTTTCTGGCACGGAAAAGTTTTTACGGCAAAGCTGTGGCAGAAGGTTTTTTGCACCTGCCGCTGGTTTTGCCACCGGTTACAACCGGCTATATTTTACTGCTGATTTTTGGAACCCGTGGATGGCTGGGCTCTCTGTTTTATGAATGGTTTGGAATACAGATTGCCTTTTCATTTCCGGCAGCCATACTTGCAGCAATCGTAGTTTCATTTCCGCTGGTTACCCGTTCTGTTCGCCTTTCAATTGAATTGGTAGATGAAAACCTGGAAGAAGCTGCCAAAACACTCGGTGCCTCAAATATGCGGGTGTTTTTCACTGTTACACTTCCACTTGCCCTGCCCGGCGTAATCAGTGGCGGCATCCTTGCATTTGCACGTAGCTTAGGCGAATTTGGCGCAACGATTTCTTTTGCCGGAAATATCGAAGGTGAAACACAAACTTTACCGCTCGCCATTTTTTCAACCATGCAGGTTCCCGGGCAGGAACTTTCCACGTTACGACTTGTAATTGTTTCTGTAATTCTTTCGCTGCTGGCTATGATTGGTGCGGAATACCTGAACAAACGAATTTTAAAACGAAAAGCATGAAGCCGTTCTTAGAATTCGACATACAACTGCAGCGTAATGATTTTTTCTTAAACATTAAAGCAGAAATCGAGAATGGAATTACTGGTGTTTACGGACCATCTGGTCACGGGAAAACAACTCTTCTGAATGCAATTTCAGGATTGGTAAAACCCGCTTCAGGATACATTAATATCAACGGGGATACTGTTTTTAATTCAACCCAAAAAATAAACGTGCCCGTAAAAAACCGAAAAGCGGGGTATGTTTTTCAGGATGGACGGCTTTTTCCACACCTTTCAGTAAAACAAAACCTAAAGTATGGAATAAAAAAACACACCTCTGGTACTATCACTTTTAATGAGGTTGTTGAAATTTTGAATATTGAACCGCTTCTTCACAAAAGGCCGTCGGAATGTTCGGGCGGGGAAAAACAACGAATTGCTATCGGAAGATCATTGCTCGGCGGAGCGCAAATATTAATGATGGATGAGCCGTTTTCCGCAGTCGATGTAACCCTCCGCAACAATATAATTCCTTTTTTAAACAGGATTAACCGGCATTTTCAAATACCGATGCTGATCGTAAGTCACGATTTGCCCGATTTACTGAGTCTTACAAATAACCTGTTGTTACTCAAAAACGGAAGGTTGAAAGCATTGGGAAAGTTTCAGAATCTGATTTTGGATGAATCAAATGTGGATGTTATGAAAGACGCCGGCTTATACAATGTCTTTAATTTGACCGCAGTTGAAGTGTATCCCTATAAAAACATGGTTTTACTGAAGAGCAATTCGCATGATTTTCAGGTACAGGCATTGTGCCAGGCATCAGTTGAGAAAATGAGAGTTGGGCGTAAAACCAAAGTTCTTATTCGTCCGGAAGATGTTTCCATCGCCTTACAGCCGATTGAGGCCATCTCTCTGCGCAACCAAATAGAAGGGACGATACAAAAGATTTTTTCTAAAGACGGATTCTGGTTTTGCCTGGTCGATGCCGGCGAAAAAATACTGGTCGAGATTACTGAACTATCAGGAGAAAACATGAAGCTGGAACCCGGTAAAAAAGTTTGGTGTTTGTTTAAATCTGCCGCCCTGAAAATATTTTAATCTTTTTTTTATAGGTAATAATGTTGATTCTCAAATCATTATTCTGAGGTACTGAAAATTCCTGGTATTTTCTGTTCATTTTTATTTGCAAACCCGAAATAACCCTTTACATTTGCAGCCGCTTTGAGAG
>CAYUBV010000160.1:4420-6386 GCA_964443035.1 uncultured Tangfeifania sp. | reverse complement strand
TTTTATCAAAACTGAAGATTAATAAGAGAAAATAAATAGTTCGTTTTATGCTGTCGAGGTTTACAGAATTTATTAATGAAAATCGACTATTTGAACCCCATCAAAAAGTATTGCTCGCTGTTAGCGGTGGAGTCGACAGCATGGTTTTGCTGCATTTATTTGAGAAATCGGGATTAAATTACGGAGTCGCACATTGCAATTTTCAACTGCGTGGCAGTGAATCCGACGGCGATGAACAGTTTGTTCGTGAAGCGGTTTTACAGCACGGAGTGCCGGCCTTTTTTCAAGCATTTGAAACCGAAGAACATGCACGAATTAACGGCATTTCCGTTGAAATGGCTGCCCGCGGGTTGCGGTACGATTTTTTCGAGAAAGTGCGGGCAGATAATAAGTTCGATTTTATTGCCACTGCCCATCACCAGGATGATTTGATGGAGACGTTCTTTTTAAATCTCTCCCGGAAAACCGGGATAAAAGGACTTACCGGAATAAAAGTAAAATCCGGGAAAATCATCCGGCCATTAATGTTTGCCGGACGCAGTGAAATTGAACAGTATGCCATGCAGCAATCAATTGATTTTCGGGATGATTCAACCAACATTGAAACGGTTTTTCAGCGCAACTTTATCCGGCACAATATAATTCCGCTGTTTACGCAAATGAATCCGGCTTTCAAAAAGAATTTTCTGGAAACCATTCAGAACTTGAAGAGTGTTGAAGATGTTTTTTCTGATCAGATTGAAGCGTGGAAACAAAAAGTGATGCAGCAAACCACCGACGGAGCGGTTGTCGATATTTCGCTCCTTTTTTCCGTTTCTTTTCCTGAAATTCTGCTGTATGAAATTCTATCTGATTATCAGTTCAACCCGTCGGTTGCCGGGCAGGTTTTTCAGAGTCTCGGTACAGATTCAGGAAAACAGTTTTATTCGCCGACTCACTGGTTGGTGAAAGACCGCGAAAAGCTGTTTGTTACAGAACTTCCTGACGACCGGAAGCGCATTTTTTACATTGAAAAGAATGATATCGAATTGTTTGCGCCTTTCGATATGACCATCGAAAAAAGGGATAGCACGGATTTTAAAATCATTAAAGATCCAAACGTTGCCTGCCTCGATTACGACAAACTTGAATTTCCGTTGCTTATCCGGAAATGGCAACAGGGCGACTATTTTCAGCCGCTGGGCATGACCGGGTTCAAAAAATTAAGCGACTTTTTTATCGATGAAAAAATGCCGCTCCACGAAAAAGAAAATACCTGGTTGTTGTGCAGCGGTCAGAAAATTGTCTGGGTTATGGGTCACCGCATCGATAACCGGTTTAAAATTACCTCCGAAACCAGCCGGATTTGTCAACTTGCAATTCAACCCGACCAGCCATCTTAAACCTCTGATCTCCATGCCCTCTGCTCTTTGTACTGTGCCCATGCCCCATGCTCTTTGCCCTCTGCTCTCTGCCCTTCTATTTCATGGAATGCAGCGCCAGCCGGTTTCCTTCAGTGTCCATAATCACCGCCATGTATCCATATTCTTCCGAAATCTGTTTTTTATCCTGAACAACTTTTCCGCCGGCAGGCTCCACACGGGCCAGCTCATTGCTTAAATCACCCGAGGGGGCAGTCAGGTAAATTAGTGGCCCATCGATGGAAGGAATATAAAAGTCCGGATTCTTTACCAGTGACCCCGGTGCTCCGGGACCATCCTCCACCATCGGGAACCATGCCATGTCATCCTCTCCCATAAGGTGGCGTTCCAGTTTAATGTCAAACACTTTTTCATAAAAACTTATCGCTTTTTCCATGTCATTTACCGGAATCTCGAACCAGCTTACCATATTATTTTTCATAATAAATGAGTTTTTTGTATTTAGTAGCATAACGTTCGCTGTTTGAATTAGGTTTTCTAATTTTTGGAAAAATAACCGGCAATCAAACTGATTTGGCGGTTAAACCGTTAAAACCAATGGCGGT
>CAYUBV010000160.1:0-4320 GCA_964443035.1 uncultured Tangfeifania sp. | reverse complement strand
GAGAGCGCTTCCAGTGATGTGCGAATATCTACATTGCGAAAAATTGTAGAATCAGGTCTTGGAGGAAAACTTCATATCAGTGTTGAGTTATAAAAATGCCGCAGGAGCAATTCCCTGCGGCATTTTTTATAATGATACATACACTGAATCTGTTCATTATTCTTTTCTAATAAACAACCGACTTTGGCCGGTTTTCAGGTGCTTTACCGAACTCCGGATTTGGTTCACTGCCCATTTGGAAAGTCAGCGTTCCGCCATTCATAACAGTCTTGTGTGTAATAAATGTTTTTTCGTAGGGTTCGCCGTTCAATTCAACCGATTGAATATAAATGTTCTCATCGCTGTTGTTCTCAGCCGTGATGGTAAATGTTTTGTTTTCCGGTAAATTAAGGGTCACTTCACTGAAGAGCGGGCTGCCAAAAACATAAGCACCATTCGACGGATTTACCGGATAAAATCCCATGGATGAAAGAACATACCAGGCCGACATCTGTCCGCAGTCTTCGTTACCGCACAATCCGTCCGGTTGGTCGGTGTACATGGTATTCATAATTTCCCTGACTTTTTCAGCCGTTTTATATTGCTGGCCTGCATAAGCATACAGATAAGTAGTGTGGTGGCTCGGTTCGTTTCCGTGGGCATATTGTCCGATCAAACCGGTAATATCAGCAGAAGCGCCTTCCACTTTTGTGGATGGAATGGTAAACAGGCTGTCTAGTTTGGTTACAAACGCTTCTTCGCTGCCAAACAGTTCAATCAGGCCTTCCACATCGTGTGGCACCAGCCAGGTGTACTGCCAGGCATTTCCTTCGCAGTAATCGTCGGTGCGGTGCTGCGACGAAATGGGGTTAAATGGTGTTCTCCAACTGTCTTCTCCCATTTTTCCACGCATAAAACCGGTTGATTCATCAAAATAGTTCTGGTAGTATTTTGCTCTTTCTGAAAAATATTCGGCGTCTTCTGTTTTTCCCATATCCTTTGCCATGGCAGCAATGGCCCAGTCGCTAATGGCGTATTCCATTGCCCTTGCTACTGATTCAACCTGCGAGTCGGCGGGGATAAATCCTTTTGATTTTACATAGTCCAGTCCCCGTTCGTCTAGCATGGCTGAGGTTTTCATGGCTTCAAAGGCCAGTTCTTCATCAAAACCGCGAAATCCTTTCAAATAGGCATCGGCAATCACCGGAACCGCTGAGTAGCCAACCATTGTGTTTGTTTCATTGCCATGCAAATGCCAGATTGGAAGTTTCCCCTGCTGCTTGTAAATGTCGAGCATGGAATTGACAAAATCGTTCACTCGTTCTGTTTGAAAAATGGTAAAAAGCGGATGCGCAGCGCGATATGTATCCCAAAGCGAAAAAGTGGTATAGGTTTCATGTCCTGGGTTTTGATGAACTTTCCGGTCGGTACCGCGGTAATCGCCGCTGGCATCGTTAAACAACGACGGGGCAATCATGGTGTGGTAGAGCGCAGTGTAAAAGGTGCGCAAATCATCTTTCTCGTCGGTTTTAACTGCAATTTTCGCAAGTTCTCTGTTCCAGTCTTCTTTGGCGCTGTTTTTTACCTGAGGAAAATTCCAGTGGTTTATTTCGGCAGACAGGTTGGCTTTGGCGCCATCGGTACTTACTGGTGATAAAGCTGTTTTTGCCAGCAACTCTTCATTTCCTTCAAATTGGATGAGTGCGGTTACCGTGCCCTGTTTTTCGTTTTGCTTCAGAATTCTGAATTCAGCAATTTCTTTTGAAAATGTAGTGTAAAAAAATACGCGCTGATCGTTGGCCCAGCCGCGCGAGAAACGCTGTCCTTTTACCGAAAATTTATCTGCCTGTTCGAGTGCACCCTCAGTTAGCATGTCCCAGCCGGTACCGTATTGCAGGTCGATAATTATGTGCGAATTTCCATCGTCATTAAAATCGTATTTATGAAATCCCACCCGCTCTGTGGTTGTCAGTTCCGCATCGATGTTGTACCGGTCGATGTGGAGCGAATAAAATCCGGGCTCAACCTTCTCCCGTTCGTGCGAGTAGGTCGATTTCCAGTTGTAAGCCGAATCAGCGTCCACTTCCGGATCATACGAATCGGAAACCGGCATGAAAACGATATCGCCCAGATCGCCGATTCCGGTACCGCTGAGGTGAGTGTGTGCAAATCCAATCAGAATGGAATCGGAATAATGGTACCCCGAACACCAGTCCCAGCCCTGTGTATCATTGTTTGGGCCGAGTTGCACCATGCCAAACGGAACATTGGCGCCTACAAACACATGACCATGGTAATCGCTGCCGATATACGGATCGACATATTGGGTGTAATCAGTTTCTGTTGTTTCTTGCTGTGTGCATGAAATGGCAAACAGAAAGGCAGCGGGAAAAATTATTGCTAATATTTTTTTCATTAGAAATTTACTTTATAAATTTTTTTACAAATCTACATAAATTTTGAACATTCAAAATAATGTAAAACACAGAAACCACCTTAATTTTTTATTGGGCATAAACAATAAACGAAATGACGAGACAATTTTTTAACTGTAATTAATTTCATTTTCTCCTTTTTCAAGATTGAAACAAATAATCGACCGGTTGTTTTCAGTATAAAAGCTATTCGATTGAATGGCTTGTGCGTTGAGGACTTTTTTTAATGCTCCCTCTCGGTTAGCTATTGGGTTTTTGATAATTGCATCAATTTCAATCGTAAAATCAGGTGCAGCAAAAGGAGCTTTCAGTTTTACGGTATTATTTGAGATACTTATTTGTGTCAGCTTTTTGGCAGCCCAGTATCGCGCAATTTCACCGGTTTTCATCCAGATAACAAGGTCGTATTTTTGATGAATGCGCTCAACTACTTTTTTAAATATGTTGAAGCCTGTTTTTTCGCCGTTGAAATAAATTCCCGGCCAGTGACAAACCATTATCGCAGGTTCACCGCTGTCTATTACTTCAACCATCCGGCCTTCTTTCAGGTCTTCGGTTATGAATTTATCTGCATTGCCCGGATTTAATCCGTCCCATCCACCAAACCAGTCGCCGGTGCATCCAATAATGGAAACCACGCATTTCGGATCGTTTGTATTCAGATCCGACGGGTATTTTACAACAGGAGCCACACTTCTGTCTTTTTCAGTATAAAGGTTCCGGAAATAATGAGGTATTTCTGCTCCGTACACATCTCTGACAGATTGCAGAGTGGAAAGTGCCAGGTTTTCCTGGTTTCGTCCGGCGTATCCGCCTGGAGTTGTCAGACCTTCGCAAAACAAACCCGCATCTTTTAATATTTGCAGTGCATAAGCCTGGTAAGCTGCCAACTCATCTGCACTTTTATCCTGGCTCCATTCCCAGTTTTCCATGTATTCGGGAGTAGCATGTTCATAAGGTCTTCCTGTTTTCAGATTGATTACCCGTGTGTGGCTGACCATTTCCGGATGGATATCCCAGTTGGGAACAATAACTTCGCGGATAAGATCGAGGCTGTTTTCAAGTTCTTTTTTTGTCCATCCCGGAATAAAACGGTTGACCCAACCGGTACAGGCAGGGTAGGGAACTACACTGTATTTCCCTTTTACTCCTTTATCGAGGCACCATTCTCCAAACTCACGCACAAAACTGTCGGGAATTTCATGGGGGAGCTGGCGCCAGTCTTGTTTGTAATTATCGGGAAATACCTCAGCAAATTGTGGAATTCCATAATACGCCATATTCACCAGGCAGGTGGAGTCATCGATGATTAAACTCAGCGGGACCCGGTTTCGGGGATTTAATATTCTGATATTTTGATTTGGCTGACCCGAAAAAATCACCCGTGGAGTTGCGGCCAGGGCAATTCCGCCTTTTGCTGAGGTTTTTAAAAATGAACGCCGGTTATAATCCATAACAATCAGGTTTTAGTTCAACGAAAGTTAATAAAAAAAGAGTTTACCTTTTGGCATCCGGATGCATTAAAACATACGGAGCGGATAAACTCTTTTTTCGGACTAGTGTTATGTCAACTATGAAATATCATTTCTCTCCCGAGTACTCGGGAGAGAAATCTGCTTAAATATAAAGATTTCTCATCTTCGTGCCTCAGATTGCCAATGACAGATTTACAAATAAGACCCTGAAACAAGTTCAGGGTGACGCATTTAATTAAGGGTACAAGTAACCTTGAAACGTCATGCTGAACTTGTTTCAGCATCTCTGTCATTTCCTCATTATGCCCAACAAAATTGGGTGGACTCTCGAAATGACAGCACCGAACTACCTATGCTTGACATGACACTAGAGGTGGCAGCTTTTAAAGCTCGCGGATTTTTACGTTTCTGAACCAAACGGTATATCCGTG
>CAYUBV010000159.1:0-6403 GCA_964443035.1 uncultured Tangfeifania sp. | reverse complement strand
ACCGGCTTATTTTACCAGTTGAAATGGCGGAGGAAGATGATTATTTTGCTGAATTAATTTGAACCACCTCATTCTGCTAAAGCAGAATTTATCCCTCACGTCCAACCGGAATTTTCCGGTCGGGCTAGTCCGGACGGTTCAAACCAGTCAGGCCTCCTAACCTACCTCCTTTGCCGTCCGCCCACAATCCTTACGCCCCGATAAATAATCGGGATTAATTCGACCGTCGCTTTCAGTTCGTTTCATTCCTGAAAGGCGGGTCTCACTGAACTGGCATTTCCCCCTAAATGGGGGAAAGAATAAGGTATAAATAAGATTTTTGGAGGGAAAATTTCGGAGTTCATTTATTATTTTGAATTCCAAAAAATAATTATGAGCATAGGAGAAACTCTGCAATCAAATCAAACCTGTTAAATGGGACGGGAAACTGTCCCCTGGATATTCCTGATGACTTGGCGAACCGCCGTGAGACCTGCCCGACTGTTTCATTCAGGCGGGGGTACACTGGCGGACTTTTAGTCCGTCAGTCGCCTACTCGATTAGGTAGCGTTCTTAATAATCCACTAAAGGATTTGGCCTTTCAGGGACATATCTGCAAATATTTTCGATGTATTCTTCAATGTCTTTTAAATTATTTGTTTGTAAAAAATCTTCAAGTGCATCCCCTTGAATTATTCTAATCCGTCTTTCGATTTCGGATTTAAATGCCTCTGTATAAATAAAATCAATTTGGGCACTAAACTTTGTTTCTTCAAGAGGTTTTAAAAAGATCAAAGCATCATAAGCATCATACATTGTTTGACCCTCGAGTGCGTCTAACATATGATTGCCTATATATGAACATCCTCCAAAGATATTTCCTTTAAAAGGAACAGCTACAGGTTCGTTCCCGTTCTTAGCAAATGCTTTTTCCCACTTCCCATCGTCCATTCTGATCCATTTATAAGCCAATCTGTCAAGTCCTTCGAAAGAAGCGTTTTTTACATTTTTTTTAGCTTCGATCAGCAGATTCATGTTGTGAAATCGCACCGCATATGTTTTTCCAGCATGCCATTGGTGAAAAAATGTGCCTGAATTCCAGAATAATTCTCCATTCCTGTTTCTGATGCCTTTATAAGCATGTCGGGTATTTGTTAAAAACAATCCTTTCTTTCCGGAATTGAAGTTCTTCATGTAATTCATTATCGTTTTATACATGAAGTAGTCACGGGCTACCAAAGATTCTTGAAATAGGGTATAATCTTCATTTGTATGCAGCCCTTCCCAATATATGGGCTGGTTTACACCAATAACTTTTACCCTGTCTTCTACAGGCAGGTTTTGATTAATGTCCCAAATCCTGGAAAAAAGCGTCAGATAAGTCTCATATCTCCATCCATAAGTATAATCCTGTTGAAAAACCTTCATTAACATAGATGTATCTTTCACCTGGCTGTTTAAAAAGGAATCAATGTAAGCTTGAGATTCAATAGTAGTAACTTCCAAAAACACATAATCTACTGAATTAGGATACGCTTCAAGATACTCACAAAAGAATTCAAATGGCTCAACTGCTGCATGAAGTGCATCATCAAAAATAATTAAATCATAAGTATCCATTTGCTCCCTGATAAAGAAAAAGGGCTCTTTTCCCTCTTCTTTTAAGACTTTGTAATAATCATTTGCATTTTGTGCATTCAGCGTCGCTGATATAAAAAAAGAGGTGATGATTATAAAGAGAAATTTCATAATTAAATTTTAAGTTAAACAATAAGGATGGTTCTTTTTTCATATTTATGCTACACAACGTAATAGTATTTTATCCATCGTTCATGCAAAATACAACAAAGTGCTGAAATTAAAAATTATAGCGAATATAAGTTTATTTTAAATACAAATGATGGATAAAATATAGTTGGACGATGCTGCCGGGCCAGGAGCAGCGGCGTTTCTTTTAGTTCTTTGTTAGTCCGACGTGTTCAATCGTTATCTTTTTTCATTTTTTTTAAATTCCAATCTTTTGTTAAAAAGCAATGCAGGCGGGCGGTGATTTATGAATGGGTTGTCAACAAAGGGATGCAGCGCATCAAATGAAGCAACGTATAAATATAAAATTACAACTGAAGGATTGTAAAAATGCGCACATTGCTTAATAACGGGTTTGCCCGGTATGTAACCGGTGTGCGCAGCAGCATCAAAACCATTGCTGCTGCCGGATTTCAGGACCGGCCAGTTGCATTTAGTCGAAATAAGGTTCCGTACGATCGCCCCGGTAAAACTCGAACATCATTTTCAGAATATCGCGGGTGTTTCTGGGAGTGGAAAGTTCGGGCAGGTTGTCTTCATCAAACCAGCCTGCATCGTCTGTTTCCGAACCGGTTGAGAGATTATTGCCGGTTTTTTCGCAGAGGAGAAATATTTTGTAAACGTATTCAAAAGCAGGCGGCATATTTTGCTTTTGTTTGTCCATTACGGCCAGCAGTTTTACTGCTTTTACGGCGAGGCCGGCTTCTTCCATGCACTCTTTTTCGGCCACTTCGGCGGGGCTGTAACTGATGTCGGACCAGCCGCCCGGCATGGACCAGCGGTTGTCGGCTTTTTCCTGCACCAGCAATAACTGGCCTAATTCGTTGAACACCACCGCACGCACATCGGTTTTGGGCGTTTTGTAGCCTTGCTTTTCTTCTATAACCGGAATGATATTTTCGATGGGAACATCCGTCATTTGCTGCATCATTTCAAGGCTGATTTGACGCAGTTCGAGGTAGCGTTCCTTGTCGAAAGTATTTGGGGAGTGCTCCAGCCCGATTTCGGCAAGTGTTTGTATGCGCTTTAATTTTTCAAAATAATAATGGGTGTTCTTCTCTGTCATAATTTGCTTTTTGGCGAAGATAAAATTAATCTTCTCTCCGCACCAGTAAATATTTGTTGTTGTCCAGCACTAAAAAACCCTGGTCGTAACAGAAATAGTACACTTTTTGGTTCCGGGTTTTGTAAATGTGTGTGAAATATTTGAAGTTATACCCGTTTTTTTCCAGTGCCGATTTAAACAGAGTTGTTTTTCCACTCTGGTTGAGGTTTTCCAGAATGGAGTGGTTTTTTTTAAGAATGCGGTTGATTTTTCGGATGTAGTTGGTGGAGCCGCTCAGCTTTTTATTGTTGTATGCATTGCGGCAGGCATCGCTGCAGAACTTTTGGTCGGCCCGCCCCCTGAGCGGTTCGTCGCATTCCAGGCATTTTCTTTGTTCCATTTTGTTTTCGATAAATTACTAATATACAAAAAAATATCCGTTGGTAAACGTTTACAAACGCTTATAATCATTTATAGTCATTTACAAGCATTTAAAAACCGGATATTCTTTTAATGTCACTCTACCTTTGAAGTAACAATTTCGTTTTTAAATTATTAACTAAAATTTTACAATGATGAATGCTTTAAGAAACAGTGTCAGGCTTATCGGTAACCTGGGAGAAGATCCCAAAGTAAGAAAGTTGGACAGCGGAAAAACAGTTGCTAATTTTTCAATAGCAACCAACGAAATTTATCGCGACGCCAAAGGCGAAAAACAATCGGAAACTACCTGGCACCGGCTGGTTGCCTGGGGAAAACAAGCCGAAATTGCTGAAAAGTACCTGAAAAAAGGTTCGGAAATCGCGCTCGAGGGGAAACTCACCAACCACTCGTTCGACGGAAAAGACGGAGAGAAACACTACGTGACTGAAGTTTTGGTGAATTCGATTCTGATGCTCGATAAGAACAAAAACTAACCATCCACTCCGGGAATGGTTAGCCTGCCCGAAACCGCCCTGCTTGTTCGGGGCGGTTTTCTTCTATCCTGAATAACCTAAAATTTTGAACATGTCGTCTACGGTTTGTTCGGTGCGGTACACATAATCCACAAAGTTGCCGGTTTCATCGCGGTCGATAATTACATGTTTCGGCGATGGTATCAGGCAGTGTTTTATTCCGCCGTAACCGCTAATTGAATCCTGGTAAGCGCCGGTGTGGAAGAATCCGAGGTAGAGCGGCTCTTTTTCGCGCGGCGAATATCTGGGCAACATAATTTGCTGGTTCAAATCCTCGGAGTTGTAGTAATCGGAATGGTCGCAACTTATTCCGCCGATGTTTACCCGTGTGTATTCGTTGTTCCACTTGTTGATGGGCAGCAAAATAAATTTCTCAAAAATCGACCATGCATCAGGAATGGTGTTCATCAGGCTGTTGTCGATGATGTACCACAGTTCGGCGTCGTTTTGCTGTTTTTGTTCGAGCACTGAAAAAATGGTCGCCCCGCTTTCGCCTACCGTATATTTCCCGAATTCAGTATAAATGTCCGGCTCGGGAACTTCTTCCGAATTGCAAACATCTTTAATGTATTGTATTATTTCACGAATCATGTACTCGTATTCGTATTCAAATCCGAGGTGGTTTCTGATTGGAAATCCGCCGCCGAGATTGACCGAATTGAGGGTAGGGCATTCTTTTTTCAGTTCCACGTACAATTTAATCGACTTTTGAAACTCGCCCCAGTAATAAAGTGTGTCTTTAATTCCCGAATCCACAAAAAAGTGGAGCATGGTTAGTTCCAGGTTTTCGTTTCCTTTAATACTGTTCCGGTAGAAATCAATAATTTCCGATCCCCTGATTCCAAGCCGCGATGTATAATATGCGCTCTGCGGTTCTTCGTCGATTGCTTTACGAATCCCGATTTTTACTTTCCGGCTGTTGGAGGCAGCAACTATTTTTTTAAGCTCGTTTTTATTGTCGAGAACAATAATGGAATTATCAAAACCGGCATCCTGAAGCTTGATGATTCTCCGGATATAATCGTCAGTTTTATAACCATTGTGTACCAGTTTTATATCGGTATCCAGTTTCTTTTCTTTATATAAATTTTGAATCAGATCGATATCGAACGATGAAGATGTTTCGAGGTTTACATTAAACTGCAGTGCTTTGCTGATTACATGATGGAAGTGACTGCATTTGGTGCAGTAACAGTAATAATAATTTCCCTGGTAATTGGTAGCTTTCATGGCCCGGCGAAAAAGGTTGCGTGCCTTTTTTATCTGGTCGCCGATGCGGGGCAAATACATCAGCCGGAAGGGCGTGCCGTATTTGTCGATAAGGTATTTTAAAGAAACACCGTAAAATGACAGATTGCCGTCTTGCAGGTCGAAACCTTCCTGAGGAAAATAGTATGATTGTTCAATTAAATCGAGGTAAGTATTCTTCATTATAATCAGCTACCTAAAAATTTCTCAAATTTTGACGCGGTAAAAATAAACACCTTTTTTTATAATCTTCAAAATTTGGTTTTATTATTTGAGACAGTCAGGTACTTTTAATGTTCAGGTGTTTTGTTAAATTTTTGAATAATCAGTAGAAGATATCTTATGACAAAAAAGCAGCAGATCAGTTGGCGGATTTAAAACTACCGGCAAAATCCATTACCGTCATGGTTCTGTAAGTGGGGTGGGAGCCTGTTGCCACGCCCAAAACCCTGAAGTCGGGATGAAAGAAGTTTTTTCGGTGACCGCGGCTTTTTACGCCGTCATCGATGAGCAGGTAGATTACAATTTGCCGGGCTGAAATTCCTCCGTAGGCAATGTTTTCAGCAATCCGGATGTCCCAGTCGCCATACCTTTCTATTCGCTGGCGCGAAGTTGAGCGGTCGCGGCCGGTGTGGCCGGTTTTCCCTGAGCGCGATTGGTCTTTTACATGATCTTCTGCCGCTTTGGAAAGCCCTGCGCTGGGATGCATAACGGGCAGGGCAGGCTGCTTTTTCAATGCCCGAACACATTCGTGAAGCGCACTCACACCTTCGCGCGTCAGAACCGGTTTGTCGCCGGGATAGTACAACAATTTTCGTTTGTAATTTTTGGCAAGCGGTTCAATGTATTCTTCGGCATATTTTGCAGGATTCGATCGCAGTTTGTTGGTTTCTAAAATGATTTCTTTTTCAAGCGTTGTGAGGTAGTTTGCATTGGCAGCCGTATTCAGTTCAGCAGCATTCCAGGCTAAGTTTTTGTCATTAACCGTTTCGTTGGCAAATGTAAAGCTGGTTAATACTATCAATAAAAAAGTTAATCGTTTTTTCATGATTTTTGATCTTCCCACTCAATTTTCAGAATTTGTTTCTACTGAAAAGGTAAACGTGTTTTTTGCTGATTTATTTGGTTGAGATTCTATTTAGTCATACCCTCACTCGCAGTGAGGGTATGACTATCTCATTTAAAAATTATACTTCACCCTGAAATAGCCAAAATTAAAAGCTTTGTTTTCATTTACCTGCGTGAGCGGATTGGGGAAATCGCCGTAAAAAGTTTGCCAGAAAAGCGACAAAGTCAGGTTGTCTGATGCCGAATAATCGATAGACGGGCCTATGAAAACTGCATTCATTTTCGGATAATAAATGGCCGA
>CAYUBV010000158.1:0-6442 GCA_964443035.1 uncultured Tangfeifania sp. | reverse complement strand
CTGTGGGTAAAATCGAGCGTATATTCGGCCGCCAGTCTCACATTCCGGCGCAAAAGATATCCGGCATGGAAGGTCGCTGAATGGTAGTCGGCTAAATCGAAATCGGATTCCACCCAGTTGTAAAGTCCCAGCAGGTACCAGTCGCTCTGGTCGCCTTTCGGGCTGAAAATGAGTTCAGCCATGGCTCCTTCGGTGGTTACATCCGACATGGTTTGTGTGTTACTCATGTTACGAAAAACCTCCGAATCATTTCGGTGCAGGTATTGTGCATTCAGTGTCCATTTGTCGGTGGGAGTAATCGAAATATCAGGTCCCCAAATTAAAACTTCATTGACGATATCGCTTACAACCGTATGTTCCAGTGCCTCTTTCCCGGTAAGTACAAAGGCTCCGACTGTTAAAATATCTCCGATTCCCTGTGAAACTTTTGCCAGCACATTTTTGTACTTGTCTTTGTCGAACACCCGGTTTCGGGCTTCACCTATCCCATTTCCGTTTACAATTTCCACCGTAATTCCTGTTCCAGATTCCAGGCCCAGGGTGAGCATTACCCCTTTGTCATATTTCATACTGATTCCCGAGGTTCCTATTTGTGATGTGTAAAGCACATAATCCTCGAGCGACAGTCGCAGTTCGCGTTTAAAGAGCGGGTCGGACACCTGGAACTGCCCCAATGCAATATCGAAATCGATGCCGAAAAGGTTGTTGTACATCAAAAAGGCGTCCTCCACACCTGCCACTTCGCCGCGTTCGCTAAAATAGAAGTAGAAATAGTAAGAAAGTTTTTCCGAGATTTCACCGCCCGACATAAATTTCATCAGGTAAGGCGAAGCAAAATCGGTTTTTTCGTTGCCTGCCAGGTTGTAGTTTACAAAACCTTCAAGTCGTACTGAAACCGGAAGTTCGCGTATCAGCGACAATTTTGTATCGCCTGTTTCAGTATAGTAACGGGGAGATTGTTCATCTTCCAGACGGAAACCGTTTCCTGCAAAATCATCGCCATACGGTTTTAATGCCGGGGCTGAAGGAGCGTGGCATGTTGTACAGCTAAGCCTGTATTTACGGGCAAACGCAGGAATTGCCTGCAGTTGTTCTGCGATAAAAATTAAAATTGCAAATAGTGTTAATAAGCGTAAATATTTTTTCATAACTATCTGTTTTTATGGATATACTGTGATTTCTGTTTCATGATTGTTTACCAATAAGGCGGTATATTCCTCTTCGGGAACTTCGAGGTATTCGCCTACAGGTTTTACAAGCAACCTGTAATATAGTTCGGCTTTCACTTTTAATTTACCGGGTTCTACCTCAAAAGGCAATTCAAAAGTATAGGTTTCTGTTTTTGTTTCGCGGGGTCCAATCCGGTAATCAACGCCCAGCGAAGCGGTATTCCATTGCATAATAGTCATCCGGCCTTCCGGGTCGAAATAGGGCATCCTGAAAATCCGGTCGCCAATGGGCACATCTTCTCTTCTTATTCCTTCAAAATCTTCAATTCCCAGTGGAATGCCCATGTCCTGGTAGGCCAGTTCATCGCTGGCAATGGTGTACTCTTCGCCATCAAAACCCTTTTTATCAACAGGAATATGGTAAGTATTTCCGGCTTCATCCTCTGCTTCCACATGCAGCCACACAATCCGGTCCTCCACCGAACCGGTCGGAAATTTATGCCCGGTTTTCTGATTAAACGCCGTAACTGTAAAAACAACCACTTCTCCGGGAACCGATTCGCGAATGTCGGGTTGAATGCGCAGTTCGATTGTGCCGCGCACCTTGCCCGGGTCGTGTCCGCCATTAAACAAATGGGTTCGCGCATCCGGATAAGTGGGGCCCATTTTGGCCGTTTTCATTTCGGTGTCTGGCATGTGGCACTCCTGGCACATAACATCGGCGTCGGAATAAGGTCCTTCTTCCCACTCGAGCTGGGTTGATTTTACCCATACCCCAAACGGGCTTTTTTCGTTGTGGCAGCTTCCGCAAATTTTTGTTTCGCTGTAAAGATCGGTGGCAATTATTTTATGATTGGGCGATTCTGTTTCTCCTTTGCGCGAGCTGTATTTTGTTTGCCCGGGCTCTATCACCCAATTGTAATTATAGGCTGTGTCTCCTTCAATACCTTTTATCAGGTGGCAAACTTCGCAGGAGACTGATTCATTGGCACGCGAACCTTCCTCGGGTTCTGGCGGAGGTAAGTCGCCGGTCAGGTAAGCCAGTGGTGTATGACAACCATTGCATCCGTCAACCGCATCCTTCATCTCAGGATCAGCCTCAGCATGGGGTACTGCCAGTTTAAAATATTCAATTTCGTCCCAATGGTGGGTATATGCCTGCGACATCATGGACTGGCTCCACTGCTGGTAAAAATCGTTGTGGCAACCCTGGCAATATTCAGGTGTTTGAAAATCTTTATATTTAAAAGCTCCTTTTTTATTTCCTTCATCCTCACCGGGCAGTTTAAAACTGAATACAAAAAGCACCCCTAAAACAAGAATGCCGAAAATTGAAAACGGTACTGCTTTTTTCATTATTTATGGGTTTTTAGATTTTACCATTAAATTTAATGGATTTCAATCTTTTATTTAAATAAAATAGACCATAACTTTAAATTGTTCAATAAGATGAAGATGTTAAAATACAGGCATTTAAGTCTTTATTTGCAGCTAATGTTCAAGGAAACAGACATAACCAAAAGAGTGGCTGGTTTTAATAAGGTATTTAATTTATTATCAGTCTAAATAATTTCCTGGATAAAAAAGGTAAAGCAGAAATAAAATTTTGGCAGAAATTGTTGAAATTGTATGTATAAAATATTAATTGCCATTTTTTTAACGATCTTTGCAAAAAATTTGAGTACATGAACAGGAACAACAGAAACAGCAGGAAAGAAAGAGGAACTGATAAATCTGCCTCAGGAGGCAGAGGAAGAATTGGAAAATCTCCGGCTGATAAAAAACCTTTTGAAAGAAAGAAAATCCGGCTAAAAAGAAGAACTGCTGATGCACCTAAAAGCGCAGGTAAGGGACGTGCCAAAACGCCTGAAAAAACAGCTACTACCGGCGAAATGCGGTTAAACCGTTTTGTGGCCAATGCAGGAGTTTGCTCACGCCGCGAGGCCGATAAATACATTGCTGCCGGACTGGTAACGGTAAACGGAAAACCGGTAACCGAGTTGGGCACAAAAGTAAAAATGAGCGATGATGTTCGTTTCGACGGGCGAAAATTAAATGCCGAAAAGAAAGTGTATATTCTGGTTAACAAACCCAAAGATTTTGTTACCACAACTGCCGACCCCCATGCCGAAAGGACTGTAATGGATTTGGTGGAAAATGCCTGCGACGAACGCGTTTACCCGGTTGGCCGGCTCGACAGAACCACAACCGGAGTTTTACTGCTGACCAACGACGGCGAACTTGCCGACCGGCTGACACACCCAAGTCACAACGTAAAAAAGATTTACCAGGTATCGCTCGATAAACCGGTTACCAAAAATGATTTAATGCAAATTGCCGAAGGAGTTGAATTGGAAGACGGTTTAATTGCCGCCGATGCCATTAGCTTCATCGACCCGGCAGATAAAACTGAAATTGGCCTGGAAATACATTCCGGGAAAAACCGCATTGTCCGCCGTATTTTCGAGCATCTCGGATACAAAGTGAAAAAACTCGACCGCGTATTTTTTGCAGGACTTACCAAAAAAAATCTGCCACGTGGAAGATGGCGGATGTTATCGCCAAAGGAAGTACAGTTTTTAAAAATGAAATAAATACCTCCCATTCATCCAAAATTCAATAAACATGTAATTCTTTTCTTATCCTTTTACTAATTAATCAGTTTTGGAAAAGGAATTTTTACAAATAATTCAGAAGAACCAGGGTATTATTCACAAGGTGTGCAATTTGTACTGCGATTCGCAGGAAGACCGCAATGATCTCTTCCAGGAAATCGTGGCGCAGCTTTGGAAGTCGTTCCCTTCATTCAGGAAGGAATCGAAGGTTTCTACCTGGATGTACCGTGTGGCGCTGAATACGGCGATTACTTCTTTCAAAAAAAGCAAACGCCGGCCTGACCAGAACAGCCTGACTTATGAAAATTTTCAGTTGGAGGATGAAGGATACGATACCGAAACCGAGGAGAACATAAAAATGTTGCATGCGGCTGTATCGCAACTTACAGGGGTCGAGAAATCTATTATTCTGCTGTATCTCGAAAACAGGAAATACGAGGAGATAGCTGAAATTACAGGCATCACACAAAATTATGTGCGGGTGAAAATGAACCGGATCAAAAAGAAGTTGAAAAAACTGATGGTAAACGAGGAGTAGAGAACTATGGAACTAAAAGATTTGAAAAAAGCGTGGAACAGCGTTTCATCCGATAAAGAACTGGATGAAAACCAAATCAGGGAAATGCTCAGCAAACGGACCAGTAATTTAATTGAACGCATCGATCGGAATATTAAAATTGGCTTTGTTTTGCTGTTTGTCCTTATTGTGCTTTTTATTCTCGATGATTTTGTTTTTTCGCCTCAGATTCTCGATGCAATGGGAAACGGGATTACAATTCCCGGCTGGCTTCTTTTTATAAATGTATTCAGTTATGCACTTATCCTGTCAACTTTCATCTATTTTGTTTTAAAATATTACCATGCCAAAAAAATGTGCGATGAAAATTGCAATTTGCGTGAAACACTTCAAAAAATTATAAACATACTGCTCCTCTATCAACGGCTTTTTTACCTTGCACTGATTACATTTTCTGTTGCCGTTGCCATTTCATTTATGTCAGGAATGTTTATGGGTATGGAGGCAAGTGCTGCCGATAGCGGCATGCTTGTAACCGAAATTCCGTTTAACCGGCTGCTAATTGTTTTCATTATCGGGCTTGTTGTTTTAAGCCTGTTGGTTGGTGGAATTTTCTTATTCATGCGCTGGGGCTTCCGAAAGCTTTACGGCAATTACATTCACAAACTGAAACTTACTTTAAACGAATTGAACGAAGTTGAAGATTAATTAATCTCCGGCATTCTTATTATTTTCGCCAGACCTTTTTATTTTTGTTGAATAAAAATTCAGCAAAATGACATTAATCAAATCTATTTCAGGAATCAGGGGAACAATTGGCGGCAAACCCGGCAACGGCCTTAGTCCGCTCGATGTTGTAAAATTCACTGCCGCTTATGCCACCTGGGCCAAACAACATTCCGGCAAACAAAAAATAAAAGTAGTAGTTGGTCGCGATGCCCGCATCTCGGGCGAAATGGTGAGCTCGCTGGTTGTTGCCACGTTAACCGGCATGGGCTGCGATGTGGTGAATATTGGTTTGGCTTCAACACCTACAACTGAAATTGCTGTTGCCGAAGAGCAGGCCGATGGCGGACTGATTCTTACTGCCAGTCACAATCCGAAACAATGGAATGCCCTGAAACTGCTGAATTCAAAAGGTGAATTTTTGAATGCAGAAGAAGGAGCTCAAATCCTTGATTTTGCCGAAACTGAAAATTTCGATTTTGCAGAAGTGGACGATTTGGGAAAAGTGTCGGAAAATGACTACACGGAAATCCATGTTCAGAAAGTGCTGGAACTGGATTTGGTAGATGTGGAAGCCATTCAAAAAGCCGGTTTTTCAGTGGCTTTGGATGCGGTGAATTCAGTGGGAGGAATTGCCATGCCGGCACTTTTCAAAGCACTCGGAATAAAAAATGTAGTAGAAATTAACTGCGAACCCACCGGACATTTTGCACACACGCCCGAGCCAATACCGGAAAACCTGAAAGAGACTTCGGAGATAATTGGCAAAAGCAATGTGGATGTCGGTTTTGTGGTTGATCCGGATGTTGACCGGCTGGTAATTATTAACGAAGACGGCAGCATGTTCAGCGAAGAATATACGCTGGCAGCCGTAAGCGATTATGTGTTGAGCCGGACTCCGGGGAATACGGTTTCCAACCTGTCGTCGAGCCGGGTGCTGCGCGATGTTACCGAAAGATACGGTCAAACTTACACTGCATCTGCCGTAGGCGAAGTAAATGTAGTGGCCAAAATGAAAGAAACCAACGCCGTAATTGGTGGCGAAGGAAATGGCGGGGTCATCTATCCGGCCAGCCATTACGGCCGCGATTCGCTGGTTGGTGCTGCACTGTTTCTTGCACATCTCGCCAAATCAGGAATGAAATGTTCGGAACTGCGAAAAACCTACCCCGATTATTTCATGTCGAAAAATAAGATTGAATTGACCCCGGAAATCGATGTGGATGACATTTTGCTGAAGGTGAAAGAAAAATACAGCCACGAAAAGGTGAACGACATCGACGGGGTAAAAATCGATTTTGAAGATTCGTGGGTGCACCTGCGTAAATCGAATACCGAACCTATTATCCGCATCTATTCCGAAGCAAAATCAACTGAAGAAGCAAACGGCCTGGCTCAAAAAATGATTGAAGAAA
>CAYUBV010000157.1:3386-6456 GCA_964443035.1 uncultured Tangfeifania sp. | reverse complement strand
AAAAAATTGAAAGTCATGAAAAAGTTAGTTTTAATCTTAGCAGTACTATTGCCGCTGGCAGTATTTGCACAGAAGTCACCAGTTGACAAATTATTTGAGAAGTACGCCAACAAAGATGGTTTCACCACAGTGAATATATCAGGAAAATTACTGGGTTTTGCCAGTAAAATGGACACCGGCGACAAGGAAGTGAGCGACATGTTATCGCAGTTATCCGGCGTTCGCATTCTTTCGGTTGATAACAGGGAACTGGCCGGAGCGCCCGATTTTTATGCCGAACTGAACAACGACGGATTTTTCGACAACAACGAATTTGAAGTGCTGATGGAAGTGACCGAATCAGACGAAGTGGTTCGATTTCTGGCCCGCGATGCCGGCAACGGAAAATTCTCGGACCTGATTCTGGTGGTCGGTGGCGATGACACTGCACTGATTAGCATCAGCGGAATCATCGACCCCGAAAACATCGGGAAAATAACCAGGGCCGTAGATATGGATTTGGGAATGTAAAAGTGAATAAATAGATGTACTCGTAAAAAATAATGCAAAAAGTCCGGCAACTCCGGGCTTTTTTTATGTTCTTTTCTGTATGGTTTCGGAATGTTTTTTAAATTAGTCAAACTAATTTTAATGAAACATGGAAAAGAATCCGTTGTTCAGGAAACTGCAAATTGAACCGGGAGATCACCGGATTATAGAATTGGAAAAATTCAGGGTAGGCATAAAAAGAGAAAGCGAAGGCTGGTTTTTTCTTCAATTCGACGATCAGCAGGAAGATGAAAAGACAACACCCGATTTTTCAACCGGTGAATTTTACCAAACCGGCAAATCAAATTCACTTCTCATCTCCCCATCTTTACCATTAAAACCACTTGTATTTAAAGGCAGCGGTCTGTTTGTATCGCCCGGGCAAAAATTACTTTTCTACCTGAAAATTCCTTTAACGGTTCAATTGTATTTTTCAAAAATCCAGCCTGAAAAATTATTAAAGGAAATCTTTGTCAATCCGCTTTCAAACACCTGGTTTGGCGATCCCGACAGCGGTGAGCCTGCGTTTTCGCTGGGAAATGAATATTTTCTGAAACCTGAAAATGCACAGCCCGGTTCGTACGAAGCGCTTTGCCCAATTTCAATTTATAACAATTCACCCGGTGTTTTAGAGGTGGAACGATTGATCATCAGGGTTGAAAACCTGACGCTTTACAAAATCAACGGGAAGATTGTTACAAGCCTGGTTTCATTGGAATACAAAGGAAAAGATGTAATCAGCTCGGCCAGTTACCATTACTCCAAAAGCATACATGGCGAAAAAGCTGAAATTATTGCCAAACCCCAAAGCAGCATGGCTAAAAGTATGCTGAAAATCAATTTTCATTTTATTAAAAACATCTATAAATCAGAACAATGAATATCGACTGGTCAAAATATTTTAATGCTGCCACTTTTGAGCGCCTTCTTTCCATTGTTATTCTGGTGGTTGCAGGTTTAATCATCCTCTATGCCATTGCATTTATCGTACGGAAAATTTTGCCCGCCAAGTGGTCGAAGCAACGTAAAATGATTATCAACCGGGCAGTCTTGTACAGCGGTTTTGTGGTGCTGGTTTTTATAATTATAGCTGAATTAAAAATTGATTTAACCGCTGTTTTCGGGGCTGCCGGAATTATCGGAATTGTTGTGGGTATTGCCTCGCAAACCAGCATCGGTAATATTGTCAGCGGTTTCTTCCTGGTTTCCGAAAAGTCGTTCGAAATTGGCGATGTAGTGCGTTTGGGCGATAAATCGGGCACGGTTTACAGCATCGATTTATTATCGATTAAAATCAAAACTTTCGATAATGTGCTGATTCGTGTGCCCAACCAAACTGTTATCAGTACCGAACTAATAAATGTAACGCGCTTTGCAGTGCGCAGAATGGATTTCAATATAAGTGTGGCCTATAAAGAAGACCTCGAAAAGGTAAAGAAAATTTTGCTGGAAGTGGCCAAAAAAAATCCACTGTGCCTTGAAGAGCCTGAGCCTGTTATTATTTTTCAGAATTTCGGGAACAGCGGAATTGAAATTCTGCTGGGAGTGTGGTTCGAGAAAGCCAACTTCCTGAAAGTGAAAAACAGCGTTTTCACAGAAATAAAGGCAGCGTTCGACAAAGAGGGAATCGAAATTCCGTTCCCGCATGTAACGTTGTATACGGGAGCCGAAACAAAACCATTTCCGGTTACCACCCTGAAAAAAGTAAAAAATGCTGCAGGGCCGCAAACGGAATAATTTTCAGAAAATTATTTTATTACATCAGGAGAAACAGATGTTTCCATTTCCAGTGGTTTATCTTTCAGGTATTTTTCGAACCAGCGCAACTGCCTCAGGCTGTAATCGAGCTGTGCTGTGGAATTCCGGTTACCATGACCTTCACGCGGATATAACACCAGCCGAACCGGGGTATCGGTGCGCGTTTTAATGTGCCGGTACAATTCAATCGACTGGCTCGGATGAACGCGTGTATCTTCTTCCCCGGCCATAATGAGCAATGGCGTTTTTGACTCTCCGGCATAATAGATGGGACTTCGCTCGAGGAAAAACTCATAATTTTCCCAGATTCTTTCCCGCGCATGCACCAGGTAAAGTTCCTCGGGAATATCGCCGGTTCCCCATTTGGAAATATTGTTGCTGATTCCAACAAACATAACTCCTGCTGCAAAACGATCAGTATAACGTGTCGCAAACCAACCGGTTGCATATCCGCCGTATGATCCGCCGGTAACTCCAACTTTATCTTCATCTGCAATTCCCTGTTCAATCAGGTAATCGACGCCATCCACCACATCGTCAAATTCTTTTCCTGCCATGTCGGCCTGGCTCGATTTCAGAAACTCTTCTCCCCTGCCGGTGCTTCCACGGTAATTGGGATAGAACACCGCATAACCGAGTGCAGCGCCAACCTGCCCGACGGTAGAATATTGTGTGAGCCAGCCATTGGAATAGTGAGATTCCGGTCCGCCATGCACAACCGTAATTAACGGATATTTCCGGCCCTCCCGGTAATCCAGTGGTTTAATTAAAAGTCCGTGAATTT
>CAYUBV010000157.1:0-3286 GCA_964443035.1 uncultured Tangfeifania sp. | reverse complement strand
ACACTTTCGCTGGAAATAAAACTCAACTTTTGGTTGTCTGCCCAGGCAAATTCTTCAAACTTGCCTTTATAATCCGGGCGCAGGCTTTCAGGTTCTCCACCGCCTGAATCAACAAGAAACAGTCTTCCGGCAATCGGGTCGTGAATATCGGCGCCGCCAATAAAAGCCAGTTTATCTCCGCCGGGGCTGAATGCCATCATTCCGAGTTTTCCCTTGTGATCTACCGAACCGGTTTGGTTGAGTGATTCAGCATCGACAATACGAACCGATTGTTTCATGTACATGTCGTCTACCAGGGGCGTTGGTGCAACAGCAACAGCAAGTTTGCCGCCATCGGGGCTCCACCTCACATCATGAAAATGACCTTTTACATTTATTTTTTGGGCGTCATCCGGATTGGAAACCGAAGCAACCCAACCATAATCCCACGTCAGATCTTCTTCATATACATTCGGTTGATAAGGCAACTTATCTTCTTCCTTTTTGTCTTTTTCTTCTTCAGCAATAAAAACCAGTTTCTCTCCATCCGAAGCCCAGTGGTAATCGCTGATTGAAGTTTTGAACGAAAACACTTTTACCGCTTCTCCACCCGTCAGCGGAATTTCATAAAGCGACTGGTTTTCGTCATCTTCCAGTTTTGCCAAAAATGTAATGCTCCCGTGACCCGGACGGAAGGCAACATCCGACACACGGTTTCGGGTGATGAAAGGTACATTTTCCCCTTCGTCAACACGGTAAACATACAATTCAACATCGGCAGGTTTATTTTCTTTCAGCGGATCGGCAGGATTATAGAGCAGATAAGCAATGTTGTTGCCGTCAGCCGAAATCATAACATCTGCAACTCTTTTAATTTTTGCCACATCCAGTGGCATCAGACCTTTATTTTCCTGTGCAGCCGCAGGAAAAATCAGCATGGTTAGTAAAGAGTAAAGAATTAATTTTTTCATAATCAACTATTTTAAATTTGTTTGTGCTCTAACTATGTCAACAAACAACCTAATATCGGGTTGAATTTCAATTAAACGTTTTAAACAAAAAGAGGCTGCCTTTTTGAGACAACCTCTTTTCTGTATTTTTTTTGAAAATCTTATTTCAGTCCTTTTTTCTCTAAGAACGGTTCGATTGAAGGTTCTTTGCCACGGAAATTTTTGTAAACCACCATGCCTTCGTCGGCACCGCATTTTTCGAGCAGTGTCCTGAATTTGGCAGCAACTTCCGGATTGAAAACATCACCGGTTTCCTTAAATGCAGCGTATGCATCGGTGTCGAGCACGCCGGCCCAGTAATACACGTAATAACCGGCCGAGTATCCACCGCTGAAAATATGCGAAAAGTAGGTACTGCGGTAGCGGGGCAGAATTTCATCTATCAGTCCGATGCGGTCCATCGAGGCTTCTTCAAAAGCATTCACATCTTCAATTACCGGATTTTCGGCAGTGTGGTAATCCATATCGAGCAGTGCCGCTGCAACATATTCTCCTGTAAGGAATCCCTGGTTGAAGGTTGCGCTTTGCTTCAGTTTTTCAATCAGCTCATCCGGAATAGATTCACCGGTTTCGAAATGTTTGGCATACACTTTCATCACTTCGGGATCGGCTGCCCAGTTTTCCATAATTTGTGAGGGCAGTTCAACAAAATCGCGGGGCACTACTCCGGCAGTACGGTCGTAAGGTCCGTCGGAGAAAAGTCCGTGCAGGGCATGTCCGAATTCATGGAAGAATGTCAATACTTCGTCGAAACTCAGTAAAGCCGGTGTTTCTCCGGAGGGCCGGGTAAAATTCATCACAATGGAACCAACCCTCGAAATGCGTTTGTCTTCCTGGTAGTTGGCATTTCTGAAACCGGTTGACCAGGCGCCTACCCTTTTTCCGCTGCGTGGATGAAAATCCATGTACAATACACCCAAATGCGAACCATCAGCTTCCTGTACTTCGTAAACTTCAGCTTCTTCGTGATAGGTGGGCATATCATCACGTTTGATAAATTTCAGGCCGTAAAGGTTTTCCACTACATAAAAAACACCTTCTTTGGCGTTATCGAGCGAAAAATAGGGTTTTACTTCCGACTCTTCAAGGTTGAATTTCTGTTTCCGCAGTTTTTCAATGTAGTGCCACCAGTCCCACGAAGCCAAATCAAAATCGCCTCCTTCGCTGTCGATTATAGCCTGCATCTCCGCTCTGTCGTTTTTGGCCATTTCCATTGCCGGTTCCCACAATTCCATCAGGAAACCGTAAACCGCATCAGGTGTTTTGGCCATATTTACATCGATAATGTATTCAGCATGGTTATTAAAATCCAGCAATTCGGCACGTTCGTCGCGCAATTGCACAATCTGTTTGATGATCTCTTTATTGTCGTATTCATCGTCGTTGTCGCCGCGCATATAATAACCACGGTACAGTTTTTCACGCAAATCACGTCTTTCAGAAAACTGAAGAAACGGAATCATACTCGGTTTGGCCAGGGTGAATGCCCATTTGCCTTCCTCGCCGGCCTGCTGGGCTTCTTCAGCAGCACGGGCCACAACACCGGCAGGCAAACCAGCCAAATCTTCTTCATCTTCGAGAACCAGTTTGAAATTTTCGTTGGTTTCAGCCAGCAGGTGTTCGCCAAATTCCAGGGTAAGCGACGAGATTTTTTCATTTATCTCACGCATTGTTTCCTGGTCTTCAGCCGAAAGGTTGGCGCCATTGCGTTCAAAATCCTGGTAATATTTCTCGGTTACGCGCAACTGCTCTTTATCCAGGTCCATTTCATCGCGTTTGTCGTAAACTGCCTTCACCCGTTCGAAAAGTTCAGGATTCATCATGATATTGTCCCTGTGCTGGGTTAACATCGGCGACAGCTCGCGGGCAACGGCCTGCATCTCTTCGCTGGTACTGGCTGAATTCAGCGGGTAAAACGTTCCGGTCACTTTATCGAGCAACTTTCCCGATTTATCAAATGCAAAAATGGTGTTTTCGAAATCAGGTTCATTCTCATTGTTTACAATGGCCTCAATTTCAGCTTCCTGTTCTTTAATAGCTTCTTTTACAGCCGGAATGAAATGTTCGATTTTAATTTCGTCGAATGGCGGGACTTCAAAAGGAGTGGTCCACTCTTTAAAAAACGGGTTATCCATATCTTTTTCCGATTCTTTATTTTGGTTCTGGCACGACACAATGGCCAGCCCCAATACTACAATCAATAGCTTTAATGTTACTCTCATGGTAATTTTTTTAAGAATTTGGCTTCGAAAATAATTAAATTTCGGTTACGGTAAAATGATACTTTGCCAGCTTTT
>CAYUBV010000156.1:0-6458 GCA_964443035.1 uncultured Tangfeifania sp. | reverse complement strand
GCCAACTACATTTCGTACCAAAAATGCACTGAAAAACTGAATGTTGAAAACAATGAAAATAAAGTCAGCCTCAAGCTCGAAAACTCGAATTAACAAGAAATCCTATCGCAAAATATTTAAAACCGTTTCTGATTTCAGGAGCGGTTTTTTTATGTTTCAGTCCTTGGGGGTCCATTTACGGGGCACATTAAAAATCCGGTGGATTCTTAAATTGTTTAAACTTTGTAGCATTAAGAAGGTTAATACATTGAAAAGCCGTAAAGCTTAATTTTGACAAGATTTTTTGCTGACTTTTTTATCGACTGAAAAAAGTCAGTGCCCGTCCGGCATGAGGACATCCGTCTGTTAAGACATAACTTTATGTTTTGGCGGGATTAAAACCGTATTTTTAAAGTGTTCCATCAACTTTAATTAACTTTGAAAAAAACAGGAAACATGCAGATTACGGTAATTTTTGATATGGACGGCGTGATTGTCGATAACGGCGGATTCCACCAAAAGGCATGGGAACAATTCAGCCGCAGGTACAACCTGCCGTTTTCCGAAGATAAATTCAAAAACGACTATTTCGGGAGAACAAACAACGAGGTACTGCCTGAAATGTTTGGTAAAGATTTATCGGAAAAGGAAATAAAACAATTGGCAGATGAAAAAGAAGAAATCTATCGGGATATATATCGTCCGCATCTGAAGCCCGTTCCCGGATTGGTTGATTTGCTGAAAGAACTGAAGAAAGAAAATATACCGGTTGGAGTGGCTACTTCCGCGCCTCCGGAAAATGTGAAATTTGTTATCGACGGGCTGAAAATCGGCGATTATATTCAAACAGTCGTTAATGATTCAATGGTTTCAAACGGGAAGCCAGCCCCCGATATCTACCTCGAAGCAGCAGCAAGACTAAATTCAGATCCGGAAAATTGCGTGGTTTTTGAGGACAGCATGTCGGGAACAAAATCGGCCTTTGATGCCGGTGCAAAAGTGGTGGCAGTTACCACAACTCTTCCGGCTGAAAAACACAAATACGCCCACCGGATTGTCAATAATTTCGAGAGTGTTTCCGTTCAGTTCATAAGAGATTTGTTTACTTAATTCATCCGGGTTAAAAATCTACCGGATTTATTAGCCTTCCACAAATTAACATCGATACGCATTTTAAAACTGTTCCGAAGGCCGGTTGATAAAACAAAAGACCATTTATCCTGTTTCTGATCGTACAATCAGTTCCTGCTGATTGATTGATCTGTTAAAATTCAAAAAAAATTATGAAACCACTGCTCGGAGAAGTTAAATCGAAACTGGGAAAACCTTATGAAGATTTGGAGTTCTTATTAAATTGTTTTTCAGAAGTTCTGATTGAAAACAACGAGCCTGAACTAGCCAGGCAAATTCCGTGGATTTCAACCGAAGAACCCCGTTTCAATGAAGATTCGACTCAAAAATTACTGCATCTTTTTTCCATTAGTTTTCAGTTGCTGAATCTGGCCGAGGTAAACGGAGCGGTGCAAAACCGACGTGCCAAACAGGAAAAAAACGGACTGACGGCAGTAAGTGGTTTATGGGGAAGTGTGCTGGCTGATTTAAAAGAAAAAGGAATTTCGGAAAAAACGGTGGCAGTTCATTTACCGCAAATAGTAGCCGAACCTGTTTTAACGGCTCACCCCACCGAAGCCAAACGCCCGGTTGTTCTGGGGCTTTACCGGCAGTTGTACCTTTTACTGGTAAAACGCGAAAACTCGATGTACACTTCTTACGAGCAGGAGGAAATAAAACACGACATCAAACAAATTCTGCACAAATTGTGGTTTATCGGCGAAATTTTTATGGAAAAACCTGCCGTTGAATCGGAGCTCGAAAACATGCTCTATTACTTCTACAAGGTATTCCCGGAAATGCTGCATTACCACGATTTTAAACTGCGGCAGGCATGGGAAAAGACCGGGTTTAATCCTGAAACAGTGGCCGATTCGGCGAATTTTCCAACAATCAATTTCGGAAACTGGGTAGGCGGCGACCGCGACGGCCATCCGCTGGTAACAGCCGAAGTAACCGCCCAAACGCTTAAAACCTTCAGAATTCATGCTTTCCTGTCGTTAAGTTCACTGCTCGATAACCTTTCCGATAAGCTCAGCATTTATTGCGACAAGAACTGCCTGTCTGCCGATTTCAAAAAACGCATACTTGAGGTACAGAAAGAACTTCAGACGAAAGAAATCTTCAATACCACTGAACCTTTCAAAGCATTTATCCGGTTGATTAAAAAGAAACTGCCTTTCACCGAAAGTTCGGGTGGCGGAATAGAACTTCACGATTCGGAAGTTGCCTACAAAAATTCAGGCGAACTGGAGACCGACCTTAAACTGCTTAAAAAAGCAATAGCTGATTACGGTGCCGAAACAATTGCAGGTTATGACATTCAGAAAGTGCTGCGCCACCTTAAAGTTTTCGGGTTTCACCTGGCACACCTCGACATCAGGCAAAACAGCGAATTTTATGAGGAAGCCCTGCTGGATATTGTGAAAGTCAGTCAGCCTGAGAAACATAAATTCATCACTTCACGAAAAGGAAATTTTGAAGCCTTTATATTGGAAGAACTTGCGAATAACCGCCCGTTTATCAGCAAAACCGATTTTTTAAAATCGGAAAAAGCCAGGCAGGTGGTTTCCACTTTCAAGGTGATAGAAGAACACATTCGGAAATATTCTGAACGGGCTTTTGGATCGCTCATAGTTAGCATGACCCGTAATGTTTCAGACCTTTTTACGGTTTATTTATTTTTACGCGAAGCCGGTCTCTCGCATTATTCACCAAATGGCCTGGTTTGTCCGTTACCGGTGGTTCCGCTGTTTGAAACCATCGACGATTTAAAACGAAGCCCCGAAATTCTGGATGAATTTTTAAGCCACCCGGTTACAAAAAACAGCCTCGAATACATCCGAAGTAAAAAAAACCGTGACCAGCAGGTTCAGGATGTGATGATTGGTTACAGCGACAGCAACAAAGACGGTGGTATTCTGGCAAGCACCTGGCATTTATACGATGCCCAGATAAAACTTACTGAAGTGGCTCAAAAACATGGCATTCAAATTCGTTTCTTCCACGGAAAAGGCGGAACAATCAGCCGCGGAGCCGGCCCAACGCACTGGTTCCTGAAATCACTTCCTTCATCCACAATGAATGGAATGATACGCGTTACAGAGCAGGGAGAAACCATCGAGCGAAAATATGCCAATAAAGTAAATGCAGCCTATAATCTGGAGCTGCTGATTGCCGGGCTGACTCATCAAACGGTGTTGAGTAAAAAAACCCGGAGCGACAGCAATAAAACACGTGAAGAAATTTTCAGTTACCTCGCGGACGAAAGCCATCTTATTTTCAAACAACTGACCAACCACCCTTCCTTTATCGGATTTTACGAACAGGCAACACCCATCGACGCCATTGAATCGAGCAAAATTGGTTCACGCCCGGCACGCAGATCAGGAAAACGTACACTCTCCGATTTACGCGCAATTCCGTGGGTTTTTAGCTGGACACAATCGAGAATGCACATTTCGAGCTGGTACGGAGTAGGCTCCACCCTGAAAAAAATGCAATCGGAAAAACCTGAAAAATACGGTGAGCTGAAAAAGATGGTAAAAACCGATAATTTTGTCAGGTACGTGCTCACCAACATCGACACCAGCCTGGCCGCCACCGATGAAGATATTATGAAAATCTATGCCGGTCTGGTAGAAAATAAAAAAGTGAAAGACGAAATTCTCGGGATTTTACTGGAAGAACTTTCACTTACCCGCGAAATGATGCTTGATTTGCTTGGAAGCCCGGCCAAAAAAAGAAGAGAAAGCCATTATTTTTCTACCAACCTGAGAGCGGAGGCGCTTTTACCGTTGCACCAGGAACAAATAAAACTGTTAAAGGAATGGCGAAAAATTCAGCGCACCGGAAATAAGGATAAATCGGAAAAGTTGCTTCACAGCCTGCTCAGAAGCATCAATGCCATTGCAAATGCCATGGGAACAACCGGCTGATGTATAACGGATCCCAAATAATTACGTTATGCTTTTTACAGAATTCCGATATTGCCCGGGGGTTTTGCCGGTTACCTCTTTAAAAATCCGGATAAAAGAACTGAGCGAGCCAAAGCCGGCTGTTTCAGAAATGTAATTCAAAGAGAATTTTTGCTGCGAATCATTTTCCAGCAAATCTTTTGCCTCCTGAACACGGTAACTATTCACAAATTCGCTGAAAGTTACCTCAAATTCATTATTAATCAGTTTCGAAATGTAAGTCCGGTTGGTATTTAAACGCGAACTGACATAAGTAATTTTGAGGTTTGCATCCCGGTAAATTTTCTCATTTTCAAATAAATTAAGAAGCCTGTTTTGCAGTTGTTCTGAATTCCATGCTTTCAAATCAACCGCAGGTTCCTGTTTCTCATCTTCTTTTAATTCCCTCACAGTATGATTTTGCAAATATCCCTGAAAACCGATAAAAAACAGCAACACGCTAAAAACAGAAGAGGGCAGCAATAACCAAAGCGAATGTTCAATAAAAACCGAACGGCCGATTATATTAAAGGTTAAACTCATTAACGATGTAGCCACAAACGAATAGAGCAGGTATTTCACCCAAATAATGGTTTTGTCTTCAAGATTCGAATAAAAATTGGCAATGCGCTGATTGTAACGGATCACAAGTTTACGCCCGTAAATAAGAATTAAAATCACCTGCACTGAGAAAACCAGCCGGCCACCTGAAAAGATAACAGCCTGCACGGCGGGCCATTTCGATAGTTCTGAAAACGCAGTCCTCTCAAGCAGAAAAAGATTGAGGTATTCATTTTTTTCGGTTTCGCTCATCCATAAATAAACCACAGCAGTTGCAACCGCAAAAAGCAGCGACGGAAAAAGCAGCCACAGGTTTTTATAGTTTATCCGGGTTTCAACCGTTAAAAGTTTAATGTACCAGAAATACATGGGGTAAACTGCAAGCGAAGCAAACATATAAACAGGGTCCATGAAAAGATAAGCACTAAACTTTTGCTTAAAATAAAGTGTATGCGAAAGATACACCAGGAAAGCAACGATCATAAAAAAACCGAGGAAATGTTTTGGCAGGTTCTTTTTTATGGGGGAAATAAGTAAAACCACTGCCCAGAAAGCTGTAACATACATTGGGGTGTAAATTACCAAATCATGCCACATCTCTATCCGAATTTAGAAACTCTGTTATTAGCGCCTAAATTTACCATTTGCATATTGATTTTACAATATGAGAATGATTTAATTCGCTATACAAATACATTTGAATTATGGGAAATAAAAATAACATTAATCATTATTTTCGATACCACATTCTCCGAAATTACATTTAAAAAAGAGGCTGAATCATCTATAGAATCAGCCTCTTCCTTTTTTTTTTACAGATAGTCCTTACACTTCAAATGAATCCACTTCGCGGTAAGCCTTTATCAGAGCTTTTTCACCTTCCGCTCCAGGCATTGCGTTTCCGTGTTCCATGCCTACAACTCCTTTAAAACCGCGGTCGTAAATGTACTTGAACACATTTTTGTAATTGATTTCACCGGTTGTGGGTTCTTTTCGCCCGGGATTATCTCCCACCTGGAAATAGGCAATTTCGTCCCATGTCAGATCAATATTGTGAATCAGGTGGCCTTCGGTTTTTTGCAGATGGTAAACATCGTACAGAATTTTGCAGGCCGGGCTGTTTACGGCTTTGCAAATCATGTAGGTTTGATCTGATGTTTGCAAATACAAATCCGGTGAATCGGAAAGAGGTTCCAGTACCATTGTAAGTCCGTGCGGCTCGAAAATTTCAGCACCCCGGCGAAGTGCATCAATCACATTGGCATCCTGAATTCCGATAGGCAACCTGCGTTCGAATGACCCCGGAACAACGGTCATCCATTTGGCATTAACACGTTTTGCAACCTCAACCGACTGGCGGCATCCTTCCAGGAAAATATCGAGGTGCTCTTTTTTACCGGAAGCAAGTGTATTTGCAAGATTCCCGCCTTTGGGCACAACAAAAACACCCATTGTCATTCCCAGTTTTTCGAGTGTTTCACCAATCTTTGTCTGGGTTGCCACATCGCGACCGGTCATCCCGTTGTCCTCAAAAGCGGTAAATCCCTGGTCGGCCATAAATTTGAGCTGGTCAATCAGGTCTTCTCCCGCACTGTGCCGGAACATACCGAAATGGGGTGCATAATTTAACTTGAATTCTTTGGCATCGGAAGAAACTGAATCAGAGGCAGATGCTCCCATTACACTTCCCAGTCCGGTTAAAGCGATACCACTCGCTGCCGTGTTTTTTAAGAAATTCCGTCTTTTCATGATTTTATTGATTTATATTGATTTATCGAATTTCGCGTTAAATTTAAGCAATTGTTTTTTTAAAATAAACAGTTACCTCTATTTACAGAGACCCTGTTTCAG
>CAYUBV010000155.1:0-6461 GCA_964443035.1 uncultured Tangfeifania sp. | reverse complement strand
CTGTTAGATGGCGATCATGCTTTTCTGCTACTCAAAAACCTTATGATCCCGTCAAAAAGTGAAGAAACAAATTACGAAGATCGGGGCGGCCTCTATTTCAACCTGTTCGATGCGCATCCGCCGTTCCAGATTGACGGGAACTTCGGTGCCACTTCAGGCATTACCGAAATGTTGCTGCAATCTCACCTGCGTGATTCAAACAACGATTACTTCCTCGATATTTTGCCTGCGCTTCCTTCAGCTTTTAAATCAGGCGAAATTGAAGGAATAAAAGGCCGCGGCGGATTTACAATTTCCATAGTTTGGGAAGAAGGCAAACTCGACTGGCTGAAAATAAAATCGTTGAACGGAAATAAAATGAACCTGCGCTACAACGGCAATTTTATTACACAGGAAACCACTGCCGGCGAAACCTATATTTTTGAAGCAGAAAACTTTGAATAAAACTTACTAAATGAGAAGCTATTTTCAACTTTAAATGAAAAAGACAACTTATAATGACGAATCAATCGGAAGAAAATAAAAAAGAACAACTTTTTGATGAGCTCATCGCAGTAAAATTATTACACAAGAAAAAAGGCAGAGAGCTGAAAAAAATAAATCTGGACACCCCTGAATACCAAAGCCTGAAGGAGGAACTGGCGGAATTAAAAGCAAAAATCAAAAACATCGAAAATGCCATTTCAAAATACGGCGAAAGTTTTCTGGATGTGTATGACGCGGAGTTGATAAAACCGCTGAGTGAATCGGATATTATTTCTTTGAGGGATGAAATTTCGGAAATCAAAGATTCGCTGGAAGCAATGAATAAATAACGAAGTTTAGAAATTGTTATTTCGAGAGCACACCTTTTTTAGAATGGGCATAAAGAGAAAATGATTGTGAAATTTCAAAATCCAATACACAAATCACAAATAAACTTCAATTTTCCAAATTGCAAAGGTTGGCTTGTTTTGGTCCATGGATTGAATTTTACGCTAAAACCTGGAGGGCAATTACAATTATCAGCAGAAGCGAAAAAAGCAATTCGCCCCAAAACCGGCTTTTCAGAAAAACAAAAAAGTTGGACACCAGGAAAGTAACCGGAATGGCAGTAATTACCAGCATTTCCTGCGACGTGGCCGGCACAAATGTATAGCTGACAAGTGATGTAATAAAAAGCAGGAAAAATACCGTGAAAAATTTACGGGTACTCACTTTTTTCGAATCGTACTGCTGAATGATTTTAATGCTCCCCAGCAATGTCAGAACAATGAGAAAACCAAGGTAAATCTGTAACGGAATATTTTCCCGGAGATGGTAGTTGGGTGTGAGTGTATTTTTCTCAAAAATTTTAAGCACTTCCAGAAACTGATCAGTAAGTAATGCATAACTGACGGCAAAAAGAAAAGGCAATAAAAATCCCAGTGTTACAATAACAAATTCGCGCCACCTGGTTTCGCGGGCCAGAATTGGAATTCCAAAAAACAGCGCCGGAAAAAGAACCACGATATTGAAATAAAAAAGTGAGGCAATTCCTAAAAGAAGCCCTGCATCAAAAATGGCTGAATAGGGTGCTACCTGGTCGAACGCGCTGAAAAAACGATGGATGGCCATTAAAACAAAAAATGCGGCAAAATAAACCGGATGCAGTGTGTGCAGTTCAACCAGGCCGCTAATCATGATAATGTAAAGCGGGGCCGGGAGCATAGTGCGCACCCTGATAAAGCTGTACCGGTTGTTGATTTGCAACACGATAAAAGCCAGTATCAGAAGGATAATCAGCGAGGCAATACTTTGCAGCAGCGCCGCATCTTTAAAGAGCCGGGCAATGGGCTGATAAAGCAGGTTTTGTGTTTCGCCCCGGTAAAATGAATAAATTTGCGGCTCAATCAGGCTTTTCAGCCAGACAACTACTGCCAGCAGCGGAGTCAGGATGTAATTGACAGCCCGGTTTGATTTTAATATGCGAAGTATCATGTTTCTCCAATTGAGAGATGTGTAAAACGTAATTAGAAATAAACCTGCTGTACTGTTTTCATCAGCAAAAATTACAAATCGAAGCCCAAATCTTTGCGGTAATATTTTTTATCGAACTGAATAATTTTTGCATTCCGGTATGAATTTCCGAGCGCTTCAATACTGTTGCTGCCCAATGAACTAATTGCGAGCACACGCCCTCCGTTTGTCAGTACTTTATCTCCTTCGGGTTTTGTTCCCGCATGAAAAACAATGCTGTCGGTCACCTGTTCGAGACCGGTAATTTCTTTTCCTTTTTCGTAGCTGCCCGGGTAACCGCCCGAAACCAACATTACTGTTGCAGCCACCTGGTCATCAATTTCTATTTCTTTGTCTGCTAAAGTTCCGTCGGCTGCACCTTCGAGCAATTCCAAAAAATCAGATTCGATCCTGAGCATTACCGCTTCGGTTTCCGGATCGCCCATGCGCACATTGTATTCAATTACAAAAGGATTGCCGCCAACTTCAATCAGGCCGAAAAAGATAAAGCCTTTATAGTCGATTTTTTCAAGCTGAAGACCATTGATTGTAGGTTTGATAATGCGCATTTCAACCTTTTGCATAAATTCGTAATCGGCAAACGGAACTGGCGAAATAGATCCCATTCCGCCGGTATTCAGCCCGGTATCGCCCTCGCCAATGCGTTTGTAGTCTTTTGCTTCAGGCAGTATTATGTAGTCTTTTCCATCGGTTACCACAAAAACCGAAACTTCCACGCCGCTTAAAAATTCTTCGATAACCACCTTGCTGCCCGCCTCCCCGAATTTGCCTTCCAGCATCTCCTTCAGCAAACTTTCAGCTTCTTCCGGTTTTTCGGGAATGAGCACTCCTTTTCCTGCTGCCAGTCCGTCGGCTTTCAAAACGTAGGGCGGTTTCATAGATTTCAGAAACTCCAGCCCCTCATCGATATTATTACTATTTACCGTGAGGTATTTGGCAGTGGGAATGTTGTGGCGCATCATAAAATCTTTGGCAAAATCTTTACTGCTTTCCAGCAATGCGCCGTCTTTTTTTGGGCCAACCAGTTTTACATGCTGCAACTCCGGATCTTCAGCAAAAAAATCACCGATTCCTTCAGCCAGCGGGATTTCAGGGCCCACTACCACCATGTCGATTTGATTTTCCAGAACAGCATTTTTGAGGTTCTCAAAATCGGAAACACCCACATTCAGGTTTTCACCCAACTCTTCGGTTCCTGCATTTCCGGGAGCAAAAAAGAGTTTCCCGGTTTTTTCACTTTGCTTGATTTTCCACCCCAGGGCATGTTCGCGGCCACCGGAGCCTGTTACCAGAATGTTCATTTTTTAATTTCGATTATAGGATTCTAAATGCTGTTGCATCTGCTCGCCGATTTCGGCAGCCAGTTCCTCCGCGCCGTTTTCGCGTGCCGTTCTTTCCATACGTTGCAGGTAAAACATGTTCCGCTGAATTTCCTGACTGATATCCTGCGTTTGCAGGAATTTTGGATCGAGTGAGAAGAAGTAATTCAGCTCATCGTTGAAATCAGCCAGGGCATCCCTGAAAATTTCAGTTCCTTTTTCAGCAGCTCCCGCTTCAAAATAGTTTGAAGCCGTTTGAATGGCAAAAAACTCGTAGGGAACAATATCAGGAGGAACGAGCTCGAAGCTGCGATCGATAACCGCCACTGCCGAATCCATTTTTCCTTCGGCAATCAGGCCGCTGGCCAACCGCCCGAAACTATTGCGGATGTTGGTCATCATCCGGCGGTTATTTTCATCGATGTAAACATCCGGATCGTTCATGTTCCCGTATTCAAACTTATTCATCAGGTTATCGAACATCAGGTCAGTAGCTACTGTTCCGTAAGCCATTTGTTCGCCGGTGCTTTCACCTTTTATTGGAACCAGCCGGTAGGCAAATCCTTCCACCTGGAAATAATCGGACAGGTTCAGATATTTGTTTTGCCCAACTGTAATTGCCCAGTAAATGGGTCTTTCCCAGTTGTTTGTGGCAAGCAGGTCGAGAATCATCATCTCATCTTTCGATATATAATTTTTACCCGATAAATCGATGGTGATGGTATCCACAATTTTGTCGTAATCCTCAGGCGAAACAACGTTGTTGTCGATAACTGCCTGTTTGTCGATTTTGAAACTTAAGACCTTTTTGGGGACGTACGATGCGTTGTCAGCCTGACGGAGTTTGGTCGCCGGGTTATCGTCTGCAATAAAGTCTACTGCTTCCTTCAGTCCTATTGTTGGCCGCGAAATCCGAGGATTATCCATCAGGTAAACCAGGTCGCGTGTTCCCTGCCGGTATTTTTCTTCTTTCATGGAGAAAGGCAAAGGATCCGATTCATAAGCCTGAAGCTGCATCTGGTTGATGTACCAGTCGGTTTGCAGGTAGCTGAGGTTGCACACCCGCACATCGGTGCGTACACCCTCCACTTCCTGATTATACCAGAGCGGGAAGGTATCGTTGTCGCCATTGGTGAATATTATTGCGTTTGGCTGGCAGGTTTTCAGGTAATTGGCACCCAGATCGCGGGCTGTATAACGTCCCGAGCGGTCGTGGTCGTCCCAGTTTTCGGCAGCCATAATTCCGGGTACCAAAATGAGTGTTGCAACTCCCGCAATTCCACCTGCAATGGTTTCAGGCATATATTTTTTGAGTCCTTCGATAATACCCAGCACACCAAGTCCAATCCAGATGGCAAAGGCGTAAAACGAACCTGCATACGCATAATCGCGTTCACGCGGTTGATGCGGATACTGGTTGAGGTAGATTACAATGGCAAGCCCTGTCATAAAAAACAGCAGGAACACCAGCCAGAGTCCTTTTTTCCCTTCCTTTCCTTTATTGTACTGAAAGAATATTCCAAGTAACCCGAGCAGCAATGGCAGGAAATAGTAAGTGTTTCTGGCTTCATTGTTCGCATATCGCGCCGGCAGGTTGTCCTGGTCGCCCAGCCGCCATTCATCAATAAACTTGACCCCGCTGAGCCAGTTCCCGTTGAGAACACCGCCGTGCCCCTGAATGTCGTTTTGCCGGCCCGCGAAATTCCACATAAAGTACCGGAAATACATGTGCCCCACCTGGTAACGGACGAAGAAACGCAGGTTTTCACCAAAGGTGGGTTTAACAATAGTTTCTGTTTCGCCACTTTCGTTCCGGTGGCTAATCCGTCTTCCCTCAACTTTCCCCCACTGCTGGTAATCCTCTGCATGAGAAGGGTCCATGCTGCTCCACATCCGTGGGAAGAAAGTTGTGAATTTTTCGTCGTAATTTGGTTGTACGCGGTGGTCGGTTACCACATATTTTCCGTCAACCTGCGAGCGAATGGCTTTTCCCTCGCTATAGCGATTCTGAGGATCGAGGGGCGAATTGTAGTACTGGCCGTAAAACAGCGGACGCTCGCCGTATTGTTCGCGGTTAAGATAACTTAGCAGCGAGAAAACATCGTTCGGACTGTTTTGATCCATAGGGGGTTTGGCTGAGGAACGAATGATGATTAAAGCAAACGAAGAATAACCGATAAGAATTACAGTAAGTCCCACAATTACGGTATTCCATAAAACCATGTTCTTTTTAATGGTATAACGTATACCATAAACAATTGCTGCAATAATCAGGGCAATGTAAAACAATGCACCCGATTTGAAAGGAAGCCCGAAAGAGTTGACAAATAACAGTTCGAACCATGAAGCTAAGGTGACCACGCCGGGAATAATTCCGTACATAATTACACCGAGCAATACAACTGAAACAGCAAGCGCCGCAATAATTCCGTTGCGGCTGACTTCATATTTTCTGAAATAATACACAAAAACAATGGCAGGAATTGCCAGCAGGTTAAGCAAGTGTACCCCAATAGAAAGCCCTACGATGTATGCAATAAAAATCAGCCAGCGGTTGGCGTATTTGTCATCGGCAATGTTTTCCCATTTCAGAATGGCCCAGAAAACAATGGCTGTTAACAGCGAAGAGGTAGCGTAAACTTCACCCTCCACAGCCGAAAACCAGAAAGTATCGGAAAAAGCGTAGGCCAAAGCTCCCACAACACCGGCTGCTAAAATTGAAACCGTATTGCCCGTAGTTGGAATTTCATTATTGTTCACCACCAGTTTTTTGGCCAGGTGGGTAATGGTCCAAAACAGAAACAGAATGGTAAAAGCACTTGCAAGTGCCGACATTGCATTCACCATCATCGCAACATTTTCCGGGCCGGCAAAAAGTGTAAAAAACCTTCCAATGATCATAAAAACCGGTGCGCCCGGCGGATGGCCTACTTCTAATTTATACGCTGTGGTAATAAATTCGCCAGGATCCCAGAAACTGGTGGTAGGTTCAATGGTCATTAAATAAACAACGGCTGCAATTAAAAATGTAATCCAGCCGGTGATCCTGTTTGTCAGTTTGTATTTCTCCATTTGTAATTTTTTTCTTTCTCTTTTTTATCGGTAATCAAGCCTGCTGCGAAGATAGTTTTTTTCGATCAAACT
>CAYUBV010000154.1:0-6478 GCA_964443035.1 uncultured Tangfeifania sp. | reverse complement strand
GCCAACAGATTTATCCCGAGTACTCGGGACCCCGTTTGACCGCTTCGGTATCTCCCCATTAATTTTATTTGAGCCGAATCTCAGATTCGAACTGAGGACCCCGAGATTACAAATCACGTGCTCTGACCAACTGAGCTAATTCGGCGTATATTCAAAATTTTCTCCTGTCACTTTTTCTCTCAACTGAAGACCCCGATCCGCCAACCGGCGGAACGTGCTCTGACCTCCCGAAACTTCGGGAGAGCTAATTCGGCTTATATTCAATTTTTCAAAACCGTTTATTATATCCGGCCTTTCTTGTCAATACTTTCAGAACGTTTGCTTTTTCAAAACAGCGGCGCAAAGTAAGGAATTTATTTTTTAATCTGCAAAACTTTCTTTTCAAACTTTCACCACCTTTTTTTAAAAAAAAAGTGGGTAAGCTACCTGTGTCGCACCGCTACAACCGCCTACCCTTGCTGCCTTCCGACCCTGGGGGAATTCAGCAGGAGCTGGTCGCACAGGACTTACCCGGCGACAAAAGTAGAAAATTTTATACTCCCGGCAAATTAAACCAGTAAGATTCCTGAAAAATATTTCATAAAAAAATGGTGCCTGTTGAATATCAGAATGTTTATCTTAAGATCACCTTATTTTAAAGCGTGGTTTTATTCAACCCGAAAAAAATAACCATATATTTGTGTCGAACTTTACCTTAAATGAATAAATCATGGAACAAAAAACGGCTTCAATCTGGAAATCTTCGATTACCTATGGGGTTTATGTAGGAATTTTACTTATTATGCTTTCAGTAGTTTACTATGTAACCGGAAACACATTTGCCAAATCAGCTCAGTGGGTCAGTTATGGATTAATGATTGTTGGTGTTATCTGGGCTCAGTTGGGCTACAGAAAAGCCTTTGGCGGAACGTTGACCTATGGTCAGGCAGTAGGTGTGGGAGTTCTCACCATGTTGTTTGCTTCAATTCTTTCAAGCATTTATACCTATTTGCTCTATGATGTTATCGATCCTTCGCTGCAGGAACAAATGCGCCTTTATACCGAAGAACAGATAGTTCAACAGGGAAATGTTCCTGAAGGACAAATTGATATGGCCATTGAAATGGCCAGCCGATTCCAGAAACCCTGGATAATGGCCGTTATGGGAGTTTTAGGCGGAACGTTTGTTGGATTGATAATTTCGCTCATTACCGCTATTTTCACAAAAAAGAATCCTTCAGAAGATATTGTTGAATAAAAAGTATTGATACACAGAATGGATATTTCCGTAATTGTGCCCTTGTTTAATGAGGAAGAATCGTTGCCGGAACTGGCGGATTGGATAAAACGAGTAATGGACGAAAACCATTTTACGTATGAAGTTGTAATGATTGACGACGGAAGCAAGGATGATTCATGGCAGGTTGTGGAAAATCTTCAGAAAAAAAATCCCAATATCAAAGGGATTAAATTCAGGCGTAATTACGGCAAAGCTGCTGCCCTTTACTGTGGTTTTGAAGAGGCAAAAGGCGATGTGGTAATTACCATGGACGCCGATTTACAGGACAGCCCCGATGAAATTCCGGAACTTTACAGAATGATAAAAGAAGAGGGGTACGACCTGGTTTCGGGCTGGAAGAAAAACAGGAAAGACCCTGTGTTAACCAAAAACCTGCCAAGTAAATTTTACAACTGGACCGTACGCCGAATGTCGGGAATAAAATTACACGACATGAACTGCGGACTGAAGGCTTACCGGAAAAATGTTGTAAAAAGCATTGAAGTTTATGGCGAAATGCACCGTTATATACCGGTTCTGGCCAAATGGGCCGGTTACAACAACATTGGAGAAAAAGTAGTAAAACACCAGGAACGAAAATACGGCATTACAAAATTCGGAATGGAACGTTTTATCCGCGGGCCGCTCGATTTGCTTTCGGTAATGTTTATTTCGCGATTTGTTAAACGCCCCATGCACTTTTTTGGCGTGCTGGGTATTTTAATGTTTTTAATTGGAGTAGTTGCTGCAATTTGGCTGGCCATTCAAAAAATAATTGAAATGCAACATGGAATCACCGGAAACCTGATAGCCGAAAGCCCCTACTTTTTTGTAGCGCTTACAGCCATGATTATCGGATCACAATTGTTTCTTGCCGGATTCCTCGGAGAACTCATTTCACGAAGTTCAACCGACAGAAACAAATACCAGATCGATAAAAAAACCTTCGAATAACGGAACCAACTGCATGACAAATAAAGAAATAAAATTCAGAAGAATACGGTCCACAAATGAAATTATTTACGATTCTATTCAGTTTCTGAAGAATGAATACAAAACAATTTTTAAGCTGATTAGCGGTTATGTTTTGCCGTTTTTAATTCTGAATGCCATTCTCCAGGTACATGTGCAGCGCAAAATTTTGGGAAAAATCGACATTTACGATACAGAAGCCCTGATGGCCAACTTTGGCCCGGTTTATCTCAATTTTTTTCTTGCATCGTTGTTTGCTTTGTTTGTGCAGTCGCTTTTAATCGGGGCATTTTATACCTATCTCGAGGCTTATATAAAAGAGGGTAAAGGAAACTTTGAACTGAGTGATATCACTCCCCGGCTGTTTTCAAATTCGCTGCAGGCGCTCATGGCAAATATCGTGCTTTTTGCGCTGGTACTTATGGGTGCGATGCTGTGTATTTTGCCGGGAATTTATTTCGGAAATTCTTTCTCTATTCTTGTATTTGTTTTTCTGTTTGAAAAAGATAAACTGGGCCAGGCCATGCAGCGGGCATTCCGGCTCGTGCACATTCAGTGGTGGAATACTTTGCTGATAAATATTACCGGAATAGCCATTATTTATTTTGCCGGAGTAATTCTGGCACTGCCCTCGGCTTTGTTTGAGAACGGAACGCCCTCCGGCTTTCCCGAGACAGAAACAGTTAGCGCAGGATATTCAGTTTCTTACTGGGTCTGGGCAGGCATTTCATCGGTAATTACTTCTCTTTTATGGGTAATTCTGTACACTTTCCTGGCATTGCAATACTTCAATCTCGATGAACGGTGGAAAGTAAAATTTCCACCTGCACAGAATTTTGAATAATATTTTTCAGAAAGAATATTTATCCTCGTCTGCCACCTGGCTTTTGATTGCATAAAATTCCGAAAGCAACCGGTTCATAATTTCAGCAACCGGTAAAACAGCATCGATTTGTGACGCCACCTGGCCAATTTCAAGTTCTCCGTCATCCAGGTTTCCTTCAAAAATCCCCTTTTTTGCCCGGCCCCGGCCCAGTATTTTCAGCAAATCTTCGGGAGAAGCGCCGGTTTCTTCGGCATTGTTTACCTGTTCAAAAAAGGCATTTTTTATAAGCCGCACAGGCGCCAGTTTTTTTAGGGCCAGCTTGGTTCCGCCTTCGCCCAAACCGGCAACCAATTCTTTAAAAGCACGGTGTGCCGATGATTCTTCGGAGATAGCAAACCGCGAACCAATTTGCACTCCATCGGCTCCCAGAACCATTGCAGCGAGCATCGATTGTCCGGAAGCAATTCCACCGGCTGCCAGCAATGGCAGGCTTGTAGCTTTTCGTACCATCGGAATTAATGTGAGCGTGGTGGTTTCATCCCGTCCGTTGTGTCCGCCGGCTTCAAAACCTTCGGCAACTATTGCATCCACACCGGCAGCTTCACTCTTTTCAGCAAAAACCGAGCTCGAAACTACATGCACCACTTTTATTCCTTTGTCTTTGAGCCAGCCGGTCCATTTTTTCGGACTTCCGGCAGAAGTAAAAACAACAGGAACTCTGTGCTGTGCAATAATATCCATAATTGTTTCGGTTTCAGGATACAGCAGTGGTACATTCACACCATAAGGTTTTTGAGTGGTTTTTTTAGTTTTTTCAATGTGTTCATCAAGCGTTTCCGGATGCATGGAACCTGCTCCAATCAACCCCAGTCCGCCATTGTTACTTACAGCCGATGCCAGTTTCCAGCCCGAGCACCAAACCATTCCTGCCTGAATAACAGGATATTTTATATTGAATAATTCAGTTATTCTGTTCATCTATTTTCTGTTCTGATTTTATGTTTTGTATAAACGGGAATTAACTTCAAGCCGGTTTCTCTCCCAGATTTTCCTCCAGAAATTCGATTAATACTTCCTTAGACACCCTTCTTTTTATTTCACCGCCTTTTACAAAAGAAACCGAACCACGTTCTTCTGAAACAATAATGGTAATGGCATCGGTGCTTTCAGTAATTCCGATAGCAGCCCGGTGACGAAGCCCCAAACTTTGATCAACATCACGCTGAGTAAGTGGAAGAATGCATCCGGCAGCCACAATTTTGTTATTTTTAATAATTACAGCACCGTCGTGTAACGGTGTATTCTTAAAAAATATAGTCCGAAGGAGCGAAGACGAAATTTCAGCGTTCATCAGTTCGCCTGTATTGATCTGCTCATTTAATTCCGAGTTGCCGGCAATCACAATCAAAGCCCCGGTTTTTGATTTTGAAAGCGAAAAACAGGCATCGGCAAGTGCCTCAATTTCCTGTTCTTTAATGCTGGCTACTTTTCCCAAATTAAAAAGCCTGTCGAGCGAAAACACGCGATTTACATTGTAGTTGGTTCCCACAAACACCAGAAATTTCCGTATCTCGGGATGAAATACAATAATGAGCGCCAAAACCCCGACTTCAATAAACCGGCCCATGATTGAACCCACCAGTTGCATATTGAGCGCGCGCACCATCACCCACAGCAAATACAGTGAAAAAAGACCGATAACAATATTGAATGCCACAGTGCCTTTAATCAAACGATAAAGCTGGTACAGCAAAATGGCTACCAGAATAATATCCAGAATATCGAGAAATCTTATGGTAATAAATGCCGGCATTATTTAACGGTCGATTTCAATGCTTCAAAAATTTTAATTGCTTCCATTGCTTCTTTTACATCATGCACACGTAAAATATCGGCCCCGCCGAGCAGGGCCATCATATTGGCCAGCGATGTTCCGTTCAGGGCTTTTTCAGGAACAATACCGAGCAATTTCCATATCATCGACTTACGACTCAGGCCAACCATAACAGGCAACTGAAAAACTTTAAACGAATCGAGGCGGTTAAGTAAATCATAGTTGTGCTGAATATTTTTTCCGAATCCAAATCCGGGATCGATAATTACATCTTTTACCCCGAGTTTGTTGAGTTTTTTCACGCGGTCGCTCAGCCAGGTGGAAACTTCCCGCACCACATCGTCGTATTCCGGATTTTCATGCATCGTTCGCGGAGTTCCCAAAATGTGTGTAAGAATATAGGGTACATTCATTTTTCCGACGGTTTCAAACATTTTGGAGTCGAGTGATCCACCGGAAATATCGTTTACGATGATGGGGCCAATTTCGTCGATTACCCTGACAGCAACCCACGAACGAAATGTATCGATGGAAAGTGGTGCTTCGGGAAACTGTTTCCGGATGGCATGAACCGCAGGCAGCAAACGCCCCAGCTCCTCTTTGGTAGAAACCATGGTTGCTCCGGGTCTGGTGGAAACTGCCCCAACATCAATAAAAGTGGCCCCGTCGTTAACCATCTTTTCAACGGCTGAAAGCATCACTTTTTCATCTTCCATTTTTCCGCCGTTATAAAACGAATCGGGTGTAACATTGATGACTCCCATTACAACCGGGTTAGAAAAATCGTACAATTTTCCTCCCAGGTTGATCGAGTTTTTCCGTTTGAGGAATTTCCCTGCCGACTGGGTAATCAACATAAGCAAAATGTTTTATAGTTAAATAATTTCAGTTGTACAAATGTATAACAAAACCCCTCAAATTCCTCAAATTTTAATATTTTTATCCCTCATTTAAAAAACAGCATGGAAAAAACAAACCAACAATACGATCAGGTTGTAAAAACCTGTCGCTCTGTTTTTGAAAAGAAAATGGAAGATTATGGAACCGCCTGGCGGATTTTGCGGCCCATTTCATTAACCGACCAGATTTACATAAAAGCCAGCCGCATTCGCAACCTTGAAGAAAAAGGCGTTTCAAAGGTTAACGAGGGAATACGGCCCGAATTTATCGGGATCATCAATTATGCCATCATCGGGCTCATTCAACTTGAACTTGAACCATCGGAAACCGAACTTGAAAAGGAAAAAACACTTGAATTGTACGACCATTATTTTCAGCAGGCAAAGAAATTAATGCAGGATAAAAACCACGATTACGGCGAAGCATGGCGAAAAATGCGGGTAAGTTCGTACACCGACTTGATTTTGATGAAGTTGAAACGCACCAAACAAATTGAAAACAATCAGGGCAAAACAGTTGTTTCAGAGGGAATCGATGCAAACTACCTCGACATTATAAACTATGCGGTTTTTGCATTGATCAAAATCGATTTTGAAGAAGACAATTAATTTTAAATGAAAATGAAGGCAGTTAAACATATTTCCCGCATTTTGGTGGGAATCACTTTTATTTTTTCAGGTTTTGTAAA
>CAYUBV010000153.1:0-6495 GCA_964443035.1 uncultured Tangfeifania sp. | reverse complement strand
CGCTTGGTTTTCAGGTATTTCTGATTGTGCGGATTGGGTTCAATTTCTATGGGAAGCGTTTCAACTACTTCCAGTCCAAATCCTTCGATTCCCACGCGTTTAATCGGGTTGTTTGTCATGAGCCGCATTTTGGTTACTCCGAGGTTCCTCAGAATTTGTGCACCAACCCCATAATCACGTTCATCAGCTTTGAATCCCAAATGTAAATTGGCATCGATGGTATCCATGCCCTGATCCTGGAGTTTATAAGCTGCAATTTTATTGAGCAGTCCGATTCCACGGCCTTCCTGCATCATGTAAACAATAACTCCTTTACCTTCATTTTCAATCATCTGCATCGATGCGTGCAACTGATCGCCACACTCGCAACGAAACGATCCGAAAATATCACCGGTCATACACGACGAATGCACTCTGACCAGAATCGGTTCGTTTACATCCCATTCTCCTTTAATTAAAGCTACATGTTCAGCACCATTCGATTTCTGACGGAAAGGAACAATGGAAAAGTTGCCAAACTGTGTGGGCAGATCCACCATTTCTCCGCGGTCGATTAAACTTTCGCTTTGAAAAAGAAATGAAATAAGATCTTTAATGGAAACTATTTTGAGGTTGAACTTTTCGGCCATTTTAACCAGTTGCGGCAGACGTGACATAGTTCCGTCCTCATTCATAATTTCTACCAAAACGCCCGACGGATAAAGCCCGGCTAACCTGGCCAAATCCACTGCTGCTTCGGTGTGGCCGCTACGACGTAACACTCCGCGGTTTTTAGCTTTCAGTGGAAAAATATGCCCGGGACGCCCCAAATCGGTTGGTTTTGTTTTTTGATCGACCAGCATCTTGATGGTTGTAGCCCGGTCGCTTGCTGAAATCCCGGTAGTAATATCCGGATGTAACCCGTCGACTGATACCGTGAAATTGGTTTCGTGATACGAAGTGTTTTGCCCAACCATCAAATCCAGTTCAAGTTCCTGGCAACGTTTTTCGGTAACCGAAACACAAATCAACCCCCGGCCGTGAATGGTCATAAAGTTGATTATTTCAGGGGTAATCAGTTCGGAGGCAACGATAAAATCGCCTTCATTTTCCCGGTCTTCATCATCTACCACAATTACCAATTCGCCTTTTTTAATGGCAGCTACCGCTTCCGGAATTGTATTGAGTTTTATATCAGTCATGAAACGTCTCCTTTAAATCAGCCGCAAAATTACAATAAATTATCGGGAAAAAAATTGATTAACTCCCATCTGCCCTTCAGGGAAAAGGAACTTTTCAATTTCTTTAAATTGCCCGTTTCGATTTTTCCCAGCTTGCAGGTTGCTTTTTTCTGAAGTACCTGAAAATTCCACGAAGGGAGGCGTAATTTATCGAAACAAAATAGTAGGGAACAAACAAAAACTTAAACCGTAGTTTGCGGTTCCCGAAAAACCAGCCCACACTTGCCAGCAGGTAGCACAAAACCTGGAACCAGAAAAAGAGGGTGTAAAATCCGGGATCGGCCCAGGCACTGTTCTGCCAGACCAACCAGCCATTCACAAAAAACAGCAGAAACAGGGAAACCGGCGCAAGTGTCCAGCGGAGCGCTTTATGCGAAATAAACTGCCACGAAAGAACTCCGTATTTAAACGGATTCAGAAGTCCGCTCAGTCGCGAAAGCGACTGGATACCCCCGGCTGCAATGCGAATTTTACGCTTCAGTTCTTCCTTTATATTGAGCGAAGCAGTTTCTTCGGCATAGGCATTTGGAGTGTAAGCAATTTTGTATCCTTTTTGTGCAATACGCAGCGAAATGATAAAATCATCCAACACCGTGTCGGTTTCTACTTCCTCGAAAAGTTCACGCCTGATGGCAAACAGCTCCCCAACAGCCCCAACTGCTGAATTAAGCTGCGCATCCATCTTTTTTACCCACGATTCAAATTTCCAGTACAATCCCTCTCCTGCGGCAGCGGCGGCATCGGCTTCTTTTTCAATAATGCGTTTTTCGCCCGCCACACATCCAACTTCCGGATGGCTGAATTGTGCTGCAATTTCGCGAACAGCATTTTTATTCAGAAGGGTATTTGTATCGGAAAAAATAACTACCGGCGCTTTTACAAACTGCATTCCACGGTTCATGGCATGCATTTTTCCACGGCGTTCGGGCTGATGGTACACCTCAAGGTTTACATATTTCTTCAACAAATCAGGCGTTCCGTCATCCGAGCCGTCGGTTACCCAAACATACTGAATCTTTTCTTTGGGATAATCAAGCTGAAAAGAGTTTTCAACTTTCTGCCGGATGTAATCCTTCTCGTTAAATGCTGTTACAAAAAGACAAACACCGGGTTCGTAATTTGGTTGATTTTGGGTTTTTGATGGAAAAATGATTTTTTTGATTCTGACAGCAACAAATAAAATCAGTGCATACCCGAGGTAGGTATAAAAAAGCAGGAAAAAAAGTATCCAGAACAGCAGCTTCAAACTCATTGGGCATGCTCTTTATAAAACCTGATCAGCGAACCGGCAAGTGTCAGGTTATCAAATTTATCATGAATATATTCGATGGCATTACGGCTGATCTGCTCAAACAATTCCGAATCGGCAATCAACTTTTCTATTGCTGCTGCAAACTCTTCCGGTGTATCGGCAATAAGAATGTTTTTTCCTGAAGTTGTGGAAATTCCCTCATTCCCGATGGTGGTTGACACAATTGGTTTACCAAGCGCCATCCCCTCTATAATTTTAATTCGCATTCCGCTGCCCGAAAACAGCGGCACTACCATTATCGATTTTGAATTCATAAACTGATAGGCATCAGCCACTTCACCTTTATAAACAATGTTCGGGGCATCGAACTGACGCACCAGCCAGTCGGGTGCATTCCGGCCGGCAATATAGAATTTCAGTCCGGGAAATTTTTCATAAATTTTGGGCCAGCAATTTTCGATGAACCAGAGAATTCCTTCCTGGTTGGGCGCCCACTCCAGCGAACCGATATGAAAAAGCGATGGATGCTCCAAATCTTTCGAATGTGGAAAAAGCACTTTTGTATCGATACCGGTTGGCGAAACATGCACCGGCTTTTTATTCCCCATTTTATTCAGAATCTGTCCGTCGCGTTCGGTAATGGGCACCAGCAAATCGTAATGGTTTAAATAATTCTTCTCAAAGGTTTTTATTCGTTTGGCAAGCACCCGGAAATAAATCCGTTTAATTCCTTTTGAAAGTGCGGCAGTTCGCTCCCATATTTCATGTTCGATGTTGTGTGCACGGTATACAATTTTGGCATCGGAAAATTTGCGGATAATAGGAATATACGGGCATAGATACAATCCTTCGAGTTGCACGATATCAAACTTATTCTCAGTCAGCAGTTTGCTCAGTTCTTCTGAAAAAGCTTTGGAAATAAACCGGACGGCATTGTAAGGTTTTCCCGAAAAAATAAGGTTAACAAGTGCAGCAAACCCGGAGGTCCGGGCCGGCACATCTACCAAATGAAATTCGGCCCAGTCCTCCACCGACTCGGGAATCTCCGACTCATCGATGTGATGTTTTTCGGTGTTCATGGCCAAAACCGTTACTTCGTGCCCCAGTAATGCAAATCCACTGGTAAGATTCATGCAGGCAATGGCGCCGCCGTCTTTTGGTGGATATGGAACTTTATTGGTTACCTGAAGTATCTTCATTTTTTTTCTTTAGTATCTTTCGGGATAGCTTTTCTATGCCGAGTTTACTCAATAATTTGCTATATGTTTCTGCGTTCATGAGCGCAGCATCGTGCGCTGCTTTGTAAGTGAGCCAAACCCCAATCGGCAAAAATACAAAAGTTGAGAACCACATTCCGCCAAACATGTCCCAAACGTCTTCCCGGGCCGATTTTTCGCCAGTCATGGAAACTATATAATAGGCAATAAACAATAAAATGGAAACAACCACAGGCATCCCGAGGCCGCCTTTCCGGATAATGGCTCCCAGCGGGGCACCAATAAAAAAGAAGATAAGCACAGCAAGTGAAAGTGTATACTTTTTGTGCTTTTCCATCGTGTATTTATTGACGGTTTTTTTCCGGTTGTAAAGCTGATCATCAAACATATTGAGGGTTTGAACATTCCCCCGGGCCGATCCCAGCGCATTTTGTGTTATTTCGGCTTTTACCCACTTATCCTGTTTTTCAAAAAAAGAATCAAAATCAAAAATGGAATCGGGTTCAAAGGTTACGTCTTTTTTTAATGAATCGGGAACAGTGAGGTTATGAATTTTTGGCGTAAGCGAAGTACCTACATTTATTTGCATAATAAAATCGCGAAGCCGTTTCTGGTAATCGTTACTTAGTGAATCCTCCATAAAACGCAGTTGTTCAAGGTTCAGCATGCGGTAGGAATTGGTGAATATTTTTTCATCGCGGCGGTTAAAATCAAATCCGCGCACTTTCACCCGGATGGTTTGCTCCTCAAAACGGTCGCGCCTGAACGGGTATTTTTCCCGTTCCTTCCTGTCACGCGGGGTTTCCTCGGAATAATTTACTCCATTGTGCAGGTTCAGTACCATGAGTTTTTTATCCTCGGTTATCCGCAAAAACCCCGAATCGGCTACCGTAACACTTTGGTTGGTTTGGTTGCTGGTATGATCATAAATCAGCAAATCGTACAACATGTTGGTTTTATTGTCTTTATTGCCAACCCGAATGCTGTAACCATCCATTTCGTTGGTAAAAACGCCTTCCTGCAAAACCAGCTCGGGCCGTTGTTGCTTCACACTCCACAACAATGTAGTAAACCTGAGGTTGGTGTGCGGAAGAACGTAATTTGAAAAATAAAATGCTGTAAGCATAACAAAAGCAGCAATAAAAAACAGGGGCCTCATAATGCGGAACAAAGAAATACCTGCCGATTTCATGGCCAGCAACTCGTAATTTTCGCCCAGCGAGCCAAAAGTCATAATGGAAGCCAGCAGCATAGCAAGCGGAAATGCATAGGGCAGCAATCCAAACGAGGCATAAAAAATCATCTCGCCCAGCACTTTAAAATCGAGCCCTTTGCCCACAAGATCATCCACATATTTAAATAAAAACTGCATCAGCAATACAAATACCACGATGAAGAAGGTCATGAAAAATGGCCCCAAAAAAGATTTTATGATATACCAGTGCAGTCGTTTCATTTATACATATTCACTTTTAGTGAAACGTGTACAAAACTAAAGTATTTTAATGATTTGGAAAGTAAAAAAAAGTTAAGATGGGTTTATGTTATTTAAAAATCATAAAACAGGAATAATCCGGGCAGTCAAAGTTTTCTGTAAGAAGAAATTATCAACATCCCAGGATATGTTTCAAGTCTGAAATCTGGGCATTCCAGAGTCCGCGGGTTTCTTCCACTTCATCTTCTTCGGCAAAATCGATAACAATCAGTGAAACATCGTTGGTAAGTTCATCCTGTGTAATTCTGAACTCAAAATAATCACCTTCTTCATCAATCCAGTTATACCGCACCATTTTGTTTTCTTTATGAAGGGCCATTTCGGCAGTCTGCTCAGAACCTTCCCAAATAAAGGTAAAATTTTTACCGCGTACCCGAACATCATCAGCAAACCATTCGGCAAGCCCCGAAGCTGTACTTAGCCTGTTGTACAAAACTTTAGGCGAACAATTGATTACATACTCAAGCTGGATTTTTACTTTGTCGGTCATGTTTTGTTTTTTGGCAATATAACTATTCTGTTTTTTAAAAACAACATGCACAAAACGGCAATTGAATTTTCCTTTATTTTTGGAACAAAAAATCAGGCCGGAAAAAAATAAATACTATATTTGCACCTCGAAAATTTAAGGGTACGGTTTGGCTGGCAGACTTAAAGAATTGACATAATGGCGAGGTAGCTCAACTGGTTACCCGTCCGACCGGAGCCATCCGGGCGGGGAGCGTCCCGATTTTAATCGGGAAGGCCGGCAGGGGAAACCATGCAAAGTTCTTATAAATAAAACAAAAAGGCGAGGTAGCTCAGCTGGTTAGAGCGCGTGATTCATAATCACGAGGTCGGCGGTTCGGGTCCGCCTCTCGCTACTGAAAATGAAAGGGAAGTTAATTTGATTAGCTTCTCTTTTTTTGTTTATTGTGTAAAAATTCCCCAAAAATAGCTTTTAAAATCAACATTGAACGGATAAGCTTAAAATGTTCGGGTTCGTGAAAATCATTTCTTTGATTTGTTTTCAGATTCAACATCTATTGAAATCCTGCCAAAAAACGGTTATACCGGCGAAAGGCAAAAAACCACAAATGCTTTTCGTCTGAAAAAAAACATTAAGAATGGATATTTGGCACAATATCAGCACCTTCCTGCACCAGAAATTTTAAAATCATTCATTATGAAATTATCAGGAAAAACAACCCGGAATTTAATTTTAATCCCTTTTCTTTTATTCGCAATTGCAGGTTTGACGCTCGCATTTTTTCCCAAAGCAGAAAAAGACCACATGCCCGAACCAAAAGGAGAAGCCGTTTGGGAGTACAT
>CAYUBV010000152.1:1968-6506 GCA_964443035.1 uncultured Tangfeifania sp. | reverse complement strand
AGACTAAATATTGCTGTCATTTCGAATCTGAGGCACGAAGATGAGAAATCTGTTTCAAATTCAGAGATTTCCTGCCCGTCTGGTCAGGCGGGCTCACCCGGAATACCGGGGTGCCAATGACAGATTAGGATTAGGCCCTGAAACAAGTTCTTCCGAAGGAATCGCTTCGCGGAGGGTGACGTTCCTAATGAAAGGAGCCAATAACCAAGGAACGTCCTGCTGAACTTGTTTCAGCATCTCTGTCATTTACTCATTCTGCCCAATAAAAAATTGGGTGAACACTGCCAATGACACCAGGAAGTGTTCCTGTTATTGCTTTTATTATGAGCATTTTAAAAAAAAATGTCATCGGTAAAATTCATATCCTGAGCATTCGGTTTGGGTAACGGAATAATCAATAAAAGTTAGTTGGTTGCAAGAATTTTCATTGCTGCTTCTTTGTCTTTTTTTAGTTGTTCAACCAGTGCTTCGGGGCCGCTGAATTTTTGTTCTGCCCTGATTTTCCCAACAAATATCAACGTGATTTCCTTGTTGTAGATATCACCCGAGAAATCAAAAATGTGCACTTCTATGCTTCGGTTGTCGGCGTTATTGTTAAAAGTAGGCCGGGTGCCTATATTAAGCATTCCCTGGTAATTATTTCCTGAAAGCTTAATTTCCACGGCGTAAACACCATAGCCCGGTATAAGTTTGTGCACGTCGGATGTTTCGATGTTTGCTGTGGGAAACCCGATTTTCCGGCCAACCCGTTCACCCTCAACCACGGTGCCGTGCAGCGTAAAACGGTAGCCCAGATAGCGGTTGGCACGCGCAATGTTCCCTTCCTCAAGTGATTCGCGTATTTTTGTGGAGCTTACATTTGATTCGTCCATCAGGAGGGCATCCAGTTTTTCAATGTCGAAATTATAAGTTTCCGCACACTTTTTCAGGTATTCAAATCCACCTTCCCGGTTTTTTCCAAACCGGTGGTCGTAACCCACTACCAGGCAGCGGGTATTGATTTTATCAACCAGAATTTTTTTTACAAATTCTTTGTAACTGAGTTCCGAAAACGATTTGGTAAACGGGTAAACAATGAGGTGATCGATGCCGGTTTTCTCAAAAAGCGCTTTTTTTTCTTCGAGCGTTGTAAGCAGCCGCAGGTTTCCTTCGTCGGGCGCGGTAACAAGCCTGGGGTGCGGGTAGAAAGTAAAGATAACCGACTCGCCGTGGTATTTTTTTGCATACGTCTTCAATCGTTCTATAACTTTCTGATGGCCAATATGAACGCCGTCGAAAGTGCCGATTGTAATTACCGGGTTTTTGGCCTTAAAACTGTTTATATTGTGGTAAACTTTCACTCTTTTAATTTTGCTGTTCAACTAACATAAAACTTTTTAATGAATAATCTGTGCACAAAGCTGTGAAAAAAAACTTTCCCTCAAAATCTTTAAAATATGTTATTTTCGTCGATTGTTATTTTTGAAACATCGGAATTTGTTAATTTTACGGCCTTTAATAGATAAGCAGGTATGAAAATCAGCAGGTTATTAATTACAGGACTTTTTGCAGGATTGATTGTTGCGGGATGCAGTAAAAAGGAAAATCAGTTTACGGTAAGCGGTAATGTTTCGCATGCCGAAGGACAAACCATTTATTTTGAAAAATTGTTGGTTTCCTCCACCAAACCGCTCGACTCCTTGAAAATTAAAGACGATGGAAACTTTGAATTTAAGGGAGTTACCGATAATCCAGCCTACTATCTTTTAAAACTTTCCGACAGTAAATTTATTACCCTTCTGATTGATTCGCTTGATCACATCGAGGTAAATGCCGATGCGGTTAATTTTGAACGTGATTATCGGGTTGAAGGTTCGCTGGGGTCTCTACTGGTAAAGGAACTTACCGATCATCTTAATGATACACAGCACAAACTCGATTCGTTACGGGCGTTGCATAATTTGTACCGTGGAAATCCCGATTATGCTCAGATGAGGGAGCAGTGGAACCAGGAAACAGAGCGGATAAAGGAGAAACAACGCGAATTCTCGAAAGAATTTGTAATGAACAATCCTTTTTCGATGGCCAGTGTGCTGGCACTTTATCAAAAATTCGATTCGCAAACCTATGTTATAAACGATTTACAGACCATGCGCGTAGCGGCTTCCGCCCTCAATTCCTTTTATCCGGAATCGTCCCATGTAAAAGCCTTGTATCAGAATACCATACAGCTTTTACAGGAAGAACAAAGTTCGCAGGTAAGAAAACTGATTCAGGAGCAGGGAGAAAACAGCCCCGATATTGTGCTCCCCACGCCCGAAGGCGAGGAAGTTGCGCTCTCTTCGTTGAGAGGAGAAGTGGTATTGCTGCAGTTTTGGTCGGCGCTCGACCGCAATTCACGCATTTTTAACCAGGCCCTTGTCGAGGCTTACAATAAATACCATAACAAAGGGTTTGAAATATACCAGGTTAGTGTGGATGACAACCGCATTGAATGGGTAGATGCCATCGATCAGGATCAACTTGTATGGATAAATGTGGGCGATATGGAAGGAAGTACACTGGCAGCGCGAACTTATAATGTTCAGTCGGTTCCGTTTAATTACCTTCTGAATGAAGAGGGAGAAATTATTGCGAAAAATTTGAAAGGACCGGCGCTCGACAATGCACTTTCAAAATTGTTAAATTAAAACCGGATACTTCAAAATAATTTAAGAAGATCATTTGGCAGAAAAAGGAAAAATATACTTTGTTTCCGATGTTCACCTTGGGGCCCCGGCCCTGAAACATAACAACCGTGAGCGCGAGCGGCTTTTTGTGAAGTGGCTCGATTTCATTGGTGACGATGTGGAAGCTCTCTATCTGATGGGCGATATTTTTGATTTCTGGTATGAATATAAAAAGGTGGTTCCGCGGGGTTTTACTCGTGTTCTGGGCCGCCTTGCCGATATTGCCGACCGCGGAATTCCGGTTCATTTTTTTACAGGAAACCATGATTTGTGGGCGTTCGATTATCTGCCCGAAGAGATTGGGCTCACCATTCACCACGAAGGAATGGTAACCGAAATTAAAGGCAAAAAGTTTTTTCTGGCCCATGGCGATGGCCTCGATCCGGATGATAAAGGGTACCTTTTTCTGAAAAAGATTTTTATGAACCGGAAGTTGCAGTGGTTTTTTACAAGGCTTCATCCCAATTTTGCATTTAACCTGGCGCATCGCTGGTCAGAGTCGAGTCGCTTGTCAAAAATCAATCAGAAAGAAGAATTTAAGGTTAAGAATGAAGGCATGTATAAATTTGCCCAAAACTTTTTAGAGAGGGAGTGGGTAGATTATTTTATCTTTGGGCACCGTCATCAGATGACCAGTGAGGAGTTGGAAAAAGGAGCCCGTTTTATATTGCTGGGCGACTGGATTACAAGCTTTTCTTATGGTGTTTTTGACGGTGAACAGTTTGAATTAAAAAGATTTAAGTAATTGTGATTAGTTGAGAAGTTGGAAATTATGGCAAAGGATATTTATACACGAATTATTGGAACCGGGAGTTATCTTCCGCCGAAAAAAATAAAAAACAGTCATTTTCTGGATTATACATTTTATGATCCAGTCACCAAAAAGGTTTTTGACAAAACGAATGAAGAAATCATTCAGAAGTTTCATGAGATCACAAATATTGAAGAGCGGCGCTATGTGGCCGAAGATCAGGTGACTTCCGATATTGCCGCCCTGGCAATTGAAGATGCCTGCAAGTCGGCCGGGATTGATAAAGAAAGTCTCGAATTTATTATTGTAGCCCATAATTTTGGCGACATTCACGAAGGAAATCTGCGCACTGATATTCTGCCGGGGATGGCGAATAAAGTTAAAATGAAACTACACATTAAAAATCCTGCAGGTATTTGTCATGATGTAATTTCGGGGTGCCCCGGCTGGACACAGGCAATGATTGTTGCCGATGCTTATATTAAAAGTGGCTTTATGAAACGCGGAATAGTTGTTGGTGCCGATGTGTTATCGCGCATTTCAGACCCGCACGACCGCGATTCGATGATTTACGCCGACGGTGCCGGAGCAACAATTGTGGAAGCTGTTGAAAGTGAAGAGCCCATTGGTATTCTCGCACATTCAAGCCGATCCGATTCAGTAACTTATGCCAACCTGCTTACGCTGGGCGCATCGAACAATCCGGAAATGACCGGCAACGATCTCTGGCTTAAAATGGCGGGCCACAAATTGTATATTTATGCCATTAAAACGGTGCCGGGCGTGGTTAAAGAGAGCCTCGAAAATGCAGGCCTCGATTTGAAAGATGTCAAAAAAATATTTATTCACCAGGCCAACGAAAAAATGGACGAAGCCATTTTAAGCGGCGTGTTAAAACTTTACGGCGAAAAGGATATTCCGGATGGAATTATGCCCATGAGCATCGGCAAACTGGGTAATTCATCAACCGCTACTGTACCGACACTGCTTGATTTGGTGCTCAAAGGAAAAATGGTAAACCAGGACATAAATCCCGGCGATAATGTGGTTTTCTGCTCGGTGGGGGCCGGAATGAATAT
>CAYUBV010000152.1:0-1868 GCA_964443035.1 uncultured Tangfeifania sp. | reverse complement strand
GAAAAGCTGGAAACACAAAAAGCCGAGCTGGAAGAAATTCAGAAAAAATTTACCACCGAGTTTGAAAACATTGCCGGTAAAATTCTAAAAGAAAACAGCAAGGAATTTACTGCTGCCAACCAGAAAAATATCGGGGAAGTTTTGAATCCGCTCAAAGAAAAGCTGCAGCTTTTTGAGAAGAAAGTAGACGATACCTACCAGAAGGGGTTGAAAGACCAGACCGATTTGCGTGCCGAACTGAAAAAATTGCACGACCTGAATTCAAAGATTAGTGAGGAAGCCGGCAACCTGACCAAAGCCCTGAAAGGCGATGTGAAAAAACAGGGAAACTGGGGCGAAGTGGTACTGGAACGCATTCTGGAACGTTCCGGTTTAAACGAAGGCGAAAACGGTTACCAGAAACAGTTCAACGATTTCTCCGATGATGGCAGACGTATTCAACCTGACGTAGTGATAAACCTGCCCGATAACAAACACATCATTATCGATTCAAAAGTTTCGCTGATTGCTTACGAACGGGCAGTGAATGCAGTTACCGTGGAGGAACGGGCGCAGCATGTAAAAGGGCATCTCATTAGCTTAAAAGCACACATAAAAAGTTTGAGCGAAAAGCATTATCAAACGGCAAAAAAACTGAACTCCCCCGATTTTGTGTTGCTGTTTCTGCCCATTGAATCCTCATTCAGCCTGGCCATTCAGGAAGACCAGGAACTTTTCTCTTTTGCCTGGGATCAGAAAGTGGTGATTGTGAGCCCGTCGACTTTGCTGGCCACGCTGCGAACCATTGCTTCCATCTGGCAGCAGGAAAACCAAACCCGCAACGCGCTGGAAATTGCCAAACAGGGCGGAGCGCTCTACGATAAATTTGTGAATTTTATTGGCGATATGGAAAAAATCGGAAATAACCTCCGGCTCACCCAAAACAGTTATACCGATGCCATGAATAAATTATCTGAAGGCCGCGGCAATCTGGTAAGATCTACTGAAAAACTAAAAATATTGGGAGCTAAAGCCTCCAAAGAGCTTCCGAAGAAAATGCTTGAAGATTAGGACTTTTCTTTTAAAAAGCTTAGCACTTCTTCAGTATCTTTTGTGGCATTCACTTCATCGTTTTTATAAACGATTTTACCATTTTTATCGATAATAAACGTCCAGCGGTTGGCAGTGGTTCCTCTTTCCAGTTCCACCTCTTTTCCCTCCACTTCTCGCGTAATGGTTCCGCCTTCTCTGGTTGGAACGCCAAAAAGCGATGCAATTTCTCCCGATTCATCAGAAAGTAATGTAAAATTCAGGTTGTGGGCTTTTTTGAAAACCTGAAGTCCTTCCACATTGTCGCCGCTAACACCAACTACCATCGCATCTTCCGATTCCAGGTCGCTGCTCAGGTCGCGGTACGAACAGGCCTGTGCCGTGCAACCACCGGTCATGGCCGCGGGGTAAAAATAGAGAACAATATATTTGTCACCCACATGGTTTTCAAAATTCCAGGTTGTTCCATCGGCAGAAGTTGCCTGAAAACCGGGCACTTTATCTCCGGGTTCCAATCCATTTCCGTTTTGCGAAAACGACACAACTGAAAAAGTTATTAGCAAGGTAAAAATGATTCCTTTCATCGTTCAATAATTTAAAGTTAAACTACCTTAAATACATTTTACAGGCGAAATTGTTTCATTACCTGTAAATTCTTTTTGCATTGAATTACCATTTACAAATCAGATGTTGCTGAAAGGTTAAATAATTGTTCATTTTTATTTTGCTGCAAAGCAATATAAATCAGCCATTTTTAGTAAATTGTAAATCTTTCATTACGTTATGGGGCATGCTTATACATACCGGTGCAATCATTGTGGTTACGAAGATAAGTTTAA
>CAYUBV010000151.1:0-6606 GCA_964443035.1 uncultured Tangfeifania sp. | reverse complement strand
ATGATACTGAATGAGGAAAATATTAAGCGACAGAAGGATGATGGTAGTATTTGAAATACAAAATAAAATAGCAGCACGAAAGTTTCCGTCCTGATTTTTATATTTACAGCTTTAATTATTCAGGTTATGAAACGAATTTTGTTTTTCTTCCCCGTTATTTTTGTTCTGATAAGCAGTTGTTCCAATCCGGAAGATGATATTTCGGAATGGCGTGGCCCAAACCGTGAGGGAATTTATTATGAAACCGGGTTGTTACAATCGTGGCCTGAAACCGGGTCTGAAATGCTTTGGAGCGTTGAAGGTCTGGGCGCCGGGCACAGCAACGTCGGCATCGGCCACAACCGGATTTTTGTGAACGGAATGCCCGATACGCTCGGCGTGCTCTATTCGTATGATTTGGATGGAAATCTTCTCTGGGAAAAAGTGTACGGCACCGAGTGGCATAGAAACTATACCGGCGCTCGGTCCACTCCGGTGATTGCCGGCGACCTGGTTTACTTAGAAAGCGGAATGGGCGTGGTGTATTGCATGGATGTTTTTTCGGGCGATATTGTATGGGAGGTGGATTTGCTTGAAAAATTCGACGCGGAAAATATCCAGTGGGGATTGACTGAAACGCTGCTGATTGACGGCGACAACCTCATTTGCACTCCCGGCGGCGAAAAACACAACGTGGCTGCATTAAACCGTTTTACAGGCGAAACAGTCTGGACTTCGGCCGGATATGGCGAGCCTGCGGCCTATTGTTCGCCTGTTTTGGTGGAACATAACGATACCCGTTTGGTGGTTACAATGACGGCCACTTCAATAATTGGCCTGGATGCCGGCACCGGGGAATCCTACTGGAGGGTAGAGCAAATGCAGGGAAATAAAATTCATGCCAATTCTCCGGTTTATTCCGGTGGAGTGATTTATTGTTCGAGCAGTTCGGCTCCCCAAAGCAGCGGAATTGTGGCGCTTCAGCTTAGTGAAGACGGGAAAAGTGTGGAGCAGAAATGGCGAAATGAATCGTTTCAGAATTTAATGGGGGGAATTGTGTTGATTGACGGCGTGATTTACGGCGCCACCTACCGGAAAGACGAATGGTCGGCCATTGATGCCTCAACCGGTGAACAAAAAATACTTTCGGAAGATGTTGGCGGCGGAGTGATTGTTTATGCCGATGGTCTGTTTTATCTGTACAGCGAAGACGGTGAGGTGGCCCTTGTTGAAATGGACCGGAATACATTTGAAATAAAAGGCAGGTTTGAAGTTCCTCTCGGAACCGACCAGCACTGGGCGCATCCGGTTATTCATGATAAAAGGATGTACATCAGGCACGGCGATGCACTAATGGTTTATGATATTTCCGGCGGGTGATTCTACGCAGGATGGCACCCATCGACGACTCTAAGAGGCTGGATGCCATCCGTGTTTTTTGATGGAATTTGACAGTCATTTTAGAATTTATAGCCAACGGTAAAAGCTACACTGCTGTTTTCCATATCGGCAATAGATTGAAATTCATTGATTTTCGCCAGTCCGTAATCGTATCCGATTCTTATATTTATACGGCTTACTTCGATACCGGCTCCCAGGCCAACTCCCAAATCAAAATTCTTGTACGCACCATCATCAAAGGCATCGACTTCATAAGCCTCATAATCTCCGATTGCTTTGTATTTAATTTCCCCACTGATGCCGTAAGCCAAATAGGGGCCAATGTCGGCTACAAGTTTTAAGTTTGGTGTCAGTTCATATTTGTAAGCAATGTGAACCGGTAATTGAAGGTAATTTAGGTTTATTCTGTCACCATTACCCTCACCGCCATCAACTTTAGGTCCTTTTACCACATATTCCAACCCTGACAAAATAAAAAAATCACCTTTGATATTATAATCAACGGTAACCCCTGCTACTATTCCGGGTTTACTTTTAGTGTTTATTGACTCCTGAAAAGTGGCCATATTAAATCCTCCTTTTGCTCCAAAAGTAATATCTTTTTCCTGAGCTGTGGTGAAAAGGCAAGACACCGAAAACGCACTTATTAAAACGGTTTTAAAAAAATAATTCATCATGATTTTTAAATTTTATATTTTTATTTTTCCTTGCTTACAATTATTTTGCGATTTAATTCTACTCCATCATCTGTTTTTAATCTCAGAAAATAAATACCGCTTACTTTATCCGATAAGTCGACCTCTAATTGCCCCTCTGTAGGATATTTTTTTTGTAAGACCTTTTTTCCCAAAATATCCATTATGGAAACATCAACTTCATTCCCGGAAACAGCAAAGAAATCGATGTAAACTTTTCCAGTGGTAGGATTGGGATAAACTTTTACCACAGGATTTTCAGGAAGGTTTATTCCCACCGGGAAACCGGCACAAAGGGTGAATGGGCTGAATGCCACTTCTCCGCTAAGGTCGGTAGCTACTAGTACCAATTCTATACAACCGGTATCGGTAGCTGACGGAGTTGCGATGAGTGAATCATTCCTGTACACCATCCATTCCGGTAAAATGTCTTCATTTGCCTGAACCAGAGATAACTGTAGTATATCATTCTCATCCACATCATCAAAAATCACCCCTTTTTCAGTATCGAAAAATACCTTTAGTATATCTCCTGCATACATTTCCAGATTCCCGACGGGTTGAACAGTAAAAGGAACATCGTTTTCAGGAAGTATGGATAAAGAAAAACCGATGTAGAATTCTTTTCCCGTTTCGGAATTCATAACTGTCAGGGTTGCCTCCGAAGAGCCATGAGCATTTAGTGCAGGAAGCGCCTTCAGGGTTGCCGTATCTTCCCCTGCCGCATGTATAACTGTGTACGATTCGAGTAAATTTTCGTTTGTCAGCGTCAGTAAAAATTCAAGTGTGTAATCTTCACAATCAGAACCATCATAAACTCCTGTAATTTGAATGGTAAACCATCCGGAATCTTCCAAAATTTCCACGCTTATAATGGAATCGACTGAAGGATTGGCAGGGTTTTCAAGAACAGTTATATCAAAGCTAAGCGTGTCGGTATTGCCCGAAACATCGGTGGCCACCCAACGTTCAACCGTTGTTCCCAATGGAAATTCCTCATTAGGTCCCAGACCTTCTATCTGAACAATCGCAGGAGTACCACAATTGTCAGTAGCAATAATTTCCGGATAACTGATGGAAGTTACACATTCGCTTTCGTTAACCATAATTGTCAAATCTTCCACCGGGTTAAATGCCGGTGATAAATTATCGGATATTGTTACTTTAGCCGCACAGGTCTGTGAATTGTTGTTATTGTCGGTCGCTGTTACCTGAATCGTATTACTGCCAATATGATTGCAGCTAAATTGCTTACGGTTTACTGTAATCGATTGAATACCACATGCATCATTGGCTGAACTATACACATTAACAGGATTCAGACTGGCTAATCCGTTTTCATCGAGCACCAGGCGGGTATTTTTGCACATAATTTTAGGCATTGTTTCATCAATAACCAAAATAGTTGTATAACAGGTATCTTTATTCTCCCGCAAATCCTTAGCAATAACCATTACCGGCACATTTGTTCCGGCCTCTTCACATGAGAATGAATTTGGAAAAACCCCAATGGTCAAATCTTCATATTTGCTGTCATTATCTGTTGTTCCCTCACTTATATCCTGAATATCATTGTCATTCAACAAATATTGCCCGGAAGAATTCAGACTGATTGAGATTGAGTTACAGATAATAGATGGAGGTGTAATATCTGTAGGTTTAACTGTCAGTGTCAATGTTACCGTACTATCGCAGCCGGTAACCGAAGTAAAAGTTTCTGCGAAGATACCAGCACTAGTCAACGATTGTGTGCCAAATGACAATGGAAGATCGTCTTCGTAAACAGTGACTGCTTCTGTTGTATTGTATTCAGGATTTATAAATAAAGTCATGACAATAATTGAATCGCAGCCGTGAACCGTAAACAGAGTATCAGAATAAACACCGTTTTCATTGTATTCCTCTACATGCCAGATAAATGGAAGTTCATTTCCGCAAGTAATTTCATAAATCGTATCACGAAATACAGGAAAAATTTCAAGATTTAGTGTATAAATAGAATCGCAGCCACTGATCGATGTTAATGTATCGGAAAAAATTCCGGCCACCGTGAAATCATCACCACGCCATGTAACCGGAAGTTCGTTTTCGCAGGTGGTCTGATAAAGCGTGTCGCGGAAAACAGGCAAAATTTCAAGGTTCAATGTAACAATGGAGTCGCAGCCATTAACCGATGATAATGTATCTGAAAAGATTCCCGCTTCTGTGAAATCATCACTACGCCATATTAACGGTAGTTCGTTTTCACAGGTAGCCTGGTAAAGTGTGTCGCGGAAAACAGGAAGGATTTCAAGGTTTAGCGTAACTGTTGAATCACAGCCACTAACAGACTCAAATACTTCAGTATATTCGCCTGCACTTGTCAGGTTATGGGTTCCGAAAACATAAGTATCTCCATCGCATATTGTCTGTTCATCCGTATGGTTATATACCGGATTCACTGTCAAAGTCAGAACCACTGTGGAGTCGCAGCCATGATTCGATTCAAATACTTCGGTGTATTCCCCAGAGGTTGTCAGGTTTTGGGTTCCGAAAACGTAAGTATCCCCTTCACAAATTGTTTGTGCATCCGTGTGATTGTAAACCGGGTTGACCGTTAAAGTCAAAACCACTGTAGAGTCGCAACCGTTTACCGATTCAAATACTTCGGTGTATTCTCCGGAAGTTGTCAGATTCTGGGTTCCGAAAACATAGGTTTCCCCTTCACAAATTGTCTGTGCATCCGTGTGATTGTAAACCGGATTCACCGTTAAAGTCAATACCACTGTAGAGTCGCAACCTTCAACCGATTCAAATACTTTGGTGTATTCGCCGGATTCAGTGTAACCCTTTCCGCCAAAATCATAGTTTTCTCCTTCGCAAATAGTAGCTGTTTCTGTATGGTTGTAAACCGGGTTGACAATCAGATTGAGTGTTACCACTGAGTCGCAGCCGTGGATTGTTTGAAAAGTTTCGGTATACGTTCCGCTCTCGGTAAATTCCTGTCCGTTAAAAAGGTAAGGTAATTCGGAACTGCAAATTTCCACGGATTCTTCTGTTTCGTAGGTAGGGTTTATTGTTAGTGTTTGTATGACGGTGTTTTCCCTTCCGCTTTCAGAATCGGTTGCTGTTAAGTTTACATCAAAATCATCTGCCCTGGTAAAAACGTGTTCCGGCTCAAAATCGGTGGATGTAGTACCATCGCCAAAATCCCACAACCAGGTATCGGCATCGATACTCTCATTTACAAATTGCACGGGACTATTAACACAATACGTTGTGGTGGAGAAAGAAAAAGCCGCTAAAGGGAAAGCTTCTTTGGTCATTGTATGTGTTACCATACCTCTCCAGAGGCCTCGGGAATCCTTAGCTCTGAAATGGATATGATAATCGCCTTTGGGTTCCTGAGTCAAATCGATAGTCAATGATATCATTGCCGGATTCGCAGGATCATCGAGCGTTACATAAGTAAAACCGGTAGTTTCATCTCCTCCTATGGCATTGCCTTCCGAATCATCTACCCGGTATTCATATTCAGTTATATAACGCGTTTCTGCGGTACCTGACCATGGATACTTAATAAAAAATCCGGATTCTGGAGGTCCCCAAATACCACGTTCATCTTTAAACCGGTAACTTACTGTATGTAAACCATAATCCAGAGATGCAACATCAATCATCTCATCAATATTAAGAACTTCCAGACTGGACACATCGATTTGTACAGCCGAAGCATAATCGGCATCGAACCAGTACTCTATTTGAGTAATCCTCTTAATAACATTTTGGCCACTTCCAGGATAAATAACAAAAAAAGACGATGCGACAGGACTCCATTTTTCATTTTCATCCAAAAACCGGTAATTTATCGTATGCAGGCCGTTATTTAATGAAGAAACATCAATAGAACTGCTGATTTCCAGATTCTCAACCGGAGAAAATGTTTGACTAACTGCTGAAGAAAAATCGGAATTGAACCAATATTCCCACTTTTTTATATTGTTTTGGGCTTTTGCACCGATTCCAAAAAGAAAAAGGAGCATTACCCATATATATCTTTGCATCTTATTTTATTAATAGTTGTTTAATCAATGGTCCTGAGCTTCAACTTTGATGCTCACTCCTAACTGGCCGTTACCGGCTTCATTATCGATTTCAAACTGTGTTATATGCGGATAAAAAGGTACGGCACCTTCCTTACAAGGTTTTGAAGAACCGTATATTCCTATGTTGGTACCGTCGGATGCAGCGCCAATTCCGGGGCAACCGGTTTTTAAATGATAATCGTTATCGTACGAGAATATCCACATATCTCCTGTGATCTTTTCAAAAATTTCATCCTCGCTTACATCAAAAATGTTGTTGCTCCCGGTATTGTCATATCGTTCTGTAGAAAAATCAGCAATGCTGCCACTGCTACCCTTAAAAAGATTATAGTTAAGAACACAACTGGAGGTACCATCATATAAACCAGAATAGGCAGCAAAAATATTATTTGTAAATGTGCAACTTACACAATGGCTAATTGTTTCTCTGTTGTAATATCCTCTTT
>CAYUBV010000150.1:1610-6656 GCA_964443035.1 uncultured Tangfeifania sp. | reverse complement strand
CAATAAATTATTTATTTTTATTGAACTTAAATCAGCAAAAATTTAAATTATGAACAACAAACAATCGAACCGGACCATTTCCCGCCGGAAATTTATTGGAACCACCGCCGTTGCAGCATCTGCAATGGCTTTTACTCCGCTTAGCTACGGTAATTCTATGCTGCCGGCAAGTAAACCCGACTCAAATTTTAAAGGCGTACAAATTGGTGCAATTACCTACAGTTGGCGCAGTATGCCATCCTCTGCAGAAGACATCCTGAATTATTGTAAAGAAGCAGGAATCAGTTCCATCGAATTGATGGGAAATGTGGTTGAAGCGTATGCCGGAATTCCACCTATGCCGCCACGGCCGCCACGTGGAGCACAACTTTCGGACGAAGCACGCGAAGATTATCGGAAAAAGGCTGAAGAAGCTGCGGAGAAACAACGCGGGTGGCGATTATCTGCCCCAATGAAAAAGTTCAGGGACTTGAACAAAATGTATCGGAAAGCCGGTGTCAATATTCACATTGTCAAATTCTCGCCTGCCAACTGGTCTGATAAAGAAACAGATTATGCTTTTAAGGTTGCCAAAACATTGGGAGCAAAGGGAGTGTCGAACGAGATTGGACATGAAGCCTGTCAGCGTTTGGGAAAATTCGCCGAAAAACACAACATGTATGCAATTTTCCATAACCACGGTCAGCCCGGAGAACCCGGATTCAGTTTTGATGAATTTCTGGCTTACTCACCCAACAACATGCTGAATTTTGATGTGGGCCACTACTTTGGCGCAACCGGAAATCATCCGAATGAATTGTTAGAACGTTTGCACAACCAGATTTTCAGCATTCATCTGAAAGACAAAACCGGAAAAAATGCCGACCCGGCGGATACAAACATGCCCTGGGGAAAAGGGGATACTCCAATTGCCGATATTTTAAGATTAATCCAAGATAAGAAATGGCCGATTTACTGCGATATTGAGCTCGAATACCCGGTGCCTGCAGATTCGGATGCGCAAAAGGAAATTATTAAATGCGTAAATTATTGTAAAGACATTTTGGTGTAATCTGATATAAAAAATGAGGCTTTTGAGAAAGCCTCATTTTTTATTCCGGGAATAAACCAATCAGCTCTTTTATCATCGCCTCATTTTCAGTAAATCCAATTGATTGATATGAATCGAGAAGGGATTCCGTCAATCTTTTAATAAAAAAAATATCGCTTTTTGGCTCGGCAAAATAATCAGCGGGCTCATAATTGTTCTTTTTGAGGTGATAATCAATTTCCTTCCGGCTGGTAATGGAGCCTTTGTTTGATGGATTGATGTAAAAAAGCACACTTGTACGCGTCTTTTCTCCATGTACCTTTTGCGCCAGTTCGCGGTCGACAATCGCAATCAGCGGATTTTTGGGATAATCGGAAAATTGTGCCGAAATTCCCAGTTGACGCGCAATAATTGTGTATAATATTCCAATTGAAACAGGGTTTCCGGCTTTTGTATCGAGCAGTTGGTTTAAAAAACAATTTTGCGGCGAATTGAGATTATTGTGATTAATTGAAAATCCATGAATATTAAATATGAAGTGATTCAGTATCGTTGTTTTTTCAAGCAAAGTGAGCGAGTTGTTAAATTCGAGCCAGATATCATTTTTAATCCGTTCAATTTTCTGATAAACACCCAGCAGGTTAACATCGGGGTACTGATAACGATCGACTGTCAGAAAACCTTCGAGTAAATCATTTTCTTTGGAAGTTATCCATAATTTCAACTGTTTTACGGTTTGTTTAAACTGCAAATCCTGAATCAGGTTTTCAATACGTTGCTGGTAAAATTCATCGAAACTGGTTTCCCATTTTTTTTCCAGGTCAGGAATAATCTGGTGATTTTCTTTTAACAATTCTTTTTCCACAGTTGCGAAAATCGTTTCATCGGGGTCATCCAGCAAATTAATTAAGGCATGAATCCTTTTTCTTTTCATTGTTTCTGTTTGGTTAGGTTTTCCAGTACTTTCTTAATCAGCTTTTGTATTTCATCGCGGTAGTTTTCGTTGGCCTGCCGGGTTACCCTGTTTGCAATTATCAGGCAAACGGTGAGTGCCCGGTGCCCCAGCATTTTCGAAAGTCCGTAAATGGCGGAACTTTCCATTTCAAAATTGGTAATCTTCAGATTATCGAATTCAAAATCTTCAATTAATTTGTTCAATTCGGGTTTTGCCAGTCCGAGGCGAAGCACCCTTCCCTGTGGGCCGTAAAAACCCGGGGCTGAAATGGTGACTCCTCTCCGAAAATCATCGCTGTTAAATTTTTCCAACAACCGGTTTGAAGCATCTGCTACATACGGGGTTGGGAGCGAAGGATTCCAGTCGGTAAACTGCATGAACGACTTCTCGAAAGGCATGTCGCAGTAATTCTCACGATTGGCATAAAATGCCAGCATCCCGTCAAATCCTATCGATTTCTGTGAAATTACAAATGAATTTACGGGCACATCTGCCTGTAATGCGCCGGAGGTCCCGATTCGTATAATATCGAGTGATTTTTTTTCCGGTTTTATTTCTCTTTTTTTGAAATCGATGTTAACCAGCGCATCGAGTTCATTTAATACAATATCGATGTTATCAGTACCAATACCGGTTGAAATTACGGAAAGCTTTTTATTGTTGTACCAGCCCGTAGTTGTCTTGAATTCACGGTTTTGTGTAGAAAATTCGATTTTTTCGAAAAATGATGAGATGGTATCCACACGTGCCTGATCGCCAACAAGCAAAATCTGGTCGCCAATATTTTCCGGTTTCAGGTGCAAATGGAAAATTGAACCATCGCTGTTTAATATTAATTCAGACTGTTCAATCATATTATTTGGTTTATCGGGTTAAAACTATTTAAAATACGGATGTTCAGCAATATTTACAGCAGAAACATATAAACAGTTAAACCGGATTTTTTTTTGAAACCTGCATAAATTGTTAAAAACTCCGGAAACAGAAATTGCCGGCAAAAAAAAAGCTGCCTTTTCAGGCAGCTTTTGTAAGGTAAGAGAAATTTTAAATTTAATTGTACAAATAAAACAATTCCAAAGAATTGTCGCTTGTTATTTATGCAAAACTAATCAATCTCCGGCAAAATTAAAAATCAGCCTTTAACAATTAAAAGTCTTCGTGTTGCGAAATAATTTTTTTGTTCTTCAGAATATTCACAATGGCATCGATAATTTCATCGTCCTGCATGGATGCGTAATTAAAAATAACATCGAAATCGTCGTTTTTGGCTTTTCGCCCAATTGTTTTCTCAATAAAATTATCTCTTTTGGCATCCATTTCTTTTACATATTCCACCGCCTCTGCCTGCGAAAATTCTTTTAACTGCATAATGCGGTTAATGCGCCATTCCATGGGAGCTTCGAGCCTGACATTAAGCTTGTTTGGAATATCGGCAAGAATGACACCGGCTGACCGTCCTACAATAATTACGCGTCCTTTGCAGGCCAGGCGGCATACTACACCTCTGAAAGTTTCAATCAGTTTTTCATCGGCAATGTCGTAAATGGTTTCGTTTGAAAAAGCCTGGGCCACCAGGGTGAGCATCTTAACCGCTTCTTCTTTATCATCATAATTGCCGGCTTTTACTTCCTCAATTATTTCATTGGTCACATCTTCAAAGATATCTTTGTTAACCCATCTCCATTCTGCATCAGTTTTTGTTTCCGACATGTAGCTGTAACCGGTTAATATTTTCGAGAGTTTTATGGCAATCCGCTGGGCCGAACAGCCTGATTGCCTTGAAATTGTTACAACCGGTCCCGGAAAATCGCCCGTTTCGAGGTTACAACAACATATCTCTCTCATGAAACTTTTTATGAATTTTTCCATATCTTGGTTTTTATTTTTCCAATTTATTAAATTCGAAGTTACAATCAAATATTTGTTAAAAATGCAATTTATGTTATAAAATAGGAAAAACGGATAATGTTATTCAGCAAGTTTTTGTTATTACAGCAACAAAAAACCTTAAAAATGAAGCTAAAATGGAACAAAAAATAAAAACAGCACTTGCTTCTTTCGGAATGTCGGGACAGGTTTTTCATGGACCTTTATTAAAAGTAAATCCTGATTTTGAAGTGGTTCAGGTTTTTGAACGATCGAAAAATTTATCGCAATCACTTTTTCCTGAAGCTGTAATTGTACGTGATTATGATGAGATACTCCGGAATCAAGAAATAGAGCTGGTAGTGGTAAATACGCCCGACTGGCTTCATTACGAAATGGCTAAGCAGGCAATAAATGCCGGAAAACATGTTGTTGTGGAAAAACCGGTTACCCAGCGAAGCGAAAAAGCCGAAGAGTTGCTGGAACTTGCCCGTAAAAAAGGAGTGCTGTTTACAGTTTTTCAAAACCGAAGGTGGGACAATGATTTTCTTACCGTTAAAAAAGTAATGGAATCGGGGAACCTTGGCCGGCTGATTGAATTCGAGTCGCATTTCGACCGCTACCGTACTTTTATAAAACCCAATACCTGGAAGGAAGAAGGGGATGAATATGTGGGAGTTTTGCATAACCTCGGTTCACACATGGTTGACCAGGTGCACGTTTTATTCGGAATGCCCAAAGCTGTAAATGCACATTTGAAAATTGTTCGTCGTGGCGGAAATGTAGCTGATTATTACGACATCCGAATGGAGCACGAAGGTTTTTCCGTTATTTTAAAATGCTCCTATCTCGTAAAAGATCCCGGTCCGAGATACAGCATTTTTGGCGAATACGGAACTTTTCACAAATGGGGAATCGATAACCAGGAAGATAACCTGAAAGCCGGAAAACTTCCGGTTGGTGAAGATTGGGGCACTGAACCTGAAAAAGAGTGGGGGACTTTGGTTTATGAAAAAGATGGATTGGAATTTAGCGGGAAAGTGCAGACGATTGCCGGAAATTATAACGCGTTTTACAACAATGTATCCGATGCGCTCAGAAAAGGTGCCGGTTTGGCCGTAAAACCTGAAGAAACAATTGATGTTCTGAAAATCCTGGAAGCCTGCCTCAAGAGTAACCGGGAACGAAAAACCAT
>CAYUBV010000150.1:0-1510 GCA_964443035.1 uncultured Tangfeifania sp. | reverse complement strand
CCCAGGTAATCGATAAAACAGGTATCGCCGGGTTGAGGAAATGGTCCTTCACCTTCTTCTTTTATAATGTAATAAACACCAATACTGGTTGTATCAATATCATATCCGGCTTCTGCCAATTTATCGAGCATCGAATCCAGTTCAGCAAGTTCATCTTCAAAAGTTCTTTCTTCTGTTCCATTTTCATTGAGGCATGACAGAGAAAAGACAAGGCCAACAGCCATTATGGAAATCGCGATTTTTTTGATGTATTTCTGCATGGTTCTAAAAACTGATTAAGGACCGAAAGTTACAAATTTCGGCATAAAAGCCAACTAAAATATTCACTTCCGGCTCAAATAACATTACCAAACTTTCGGTATTCAGTATTGTTCATAAAACAGGAACTGTTGAAAAATTATGACATGTAAAAATAAATGTCAAAAAAAAAATATGAAATGGAACATACTTCTACAAACGAACTGATAAATTCTTCATCGCCCTATCTGTTGCAGCATGCACACAATCCGGTTAACTGGAACCCATGGAGCGAATCGCTGATTGAAAAAGCAAAAGCCGAAAATAAATTATTGCTCGTTAGTATTGGCTATGCAGCCTGCCACTGGTGCCATGTAATGGAACACGAATGTTTTGAAGATGATGAAGTTGCAAAGGTGATGAACGAAAATTTCATCTGCATTAAAGTCGACCGGGAGGAGCGCCCCGACGTGGACAATTATTACATGACTTCGATGCACCTGATGGGCCAGCCGGGCGGGTGGCCGCTGAATATAATTGCTTTGCCCGATGGAAAACCGGTTTGGGGTGCAACTTATTATCCGAAAGAGGCCTGGATTAAAAATATAACCGCAGTAGCTGATTTTTACAGGAATAATCAGGAGAAAACCAGGGAATATGCAAAAAGTCTTCAAAGCGGGATTGAACAGGCTTCGCTGAAGATTTTTGAAGAAAATGAAAAACGGATTGATCCCAATTCACAACTTTTGCAACGGGCGGTGATGAACTGGCAGGAGCGGTTCGATTTTGAAAACGGCGGCAATAAGGGGGCTCCCAAGTTTCCGATGCCGGTTAACCTCGATTTTTTATTGTATTACGAAAAAATGTATACCGATAAAAAAGTGCTGAATTATGTGCGGCTCACACTCGAAAAAATGGCACGTGGTGGTATTTACGACCAGGTGGGCGGAGGATTCGCCCGTTATTCGGTCGATGAAAAATGGAAAGTGCCGCATTTCGAAAAAATGCTGTACGACAATGGCCAGCTTTTAAGCCTCTATTCCAAAGCTTTTCAGCAATTCAGAAACGATGAATTTAAAAATGTTATTTATGAAACTGCCGGGTTTATCGATCGCGAACTGACCGGAAAAAACGGAGCCCTTTTTTCTTCACTCGATGCAGATAGCGAAGGCGAAGAGGGAAAATTTTATGTGTGGAAATCAGAAGAACTAAAAAATATTTTAGGCGATGATTTTCCATTGTTTAAGGCCTATTTTAATGTGGATGGCAAAGG
>CAYUBV010000149.1:0-6682 GCA_964443035.1 uncultured Tangfeifania sp. | reverse complement strand
GCATTCAAAAAAACATTGAAAATGCCTGAAACGAGCACCGAAAAGAAAAGCAATCGCTGCCAGCTTTCTTTCTCTTTTTTGGTAAAAAGCCAGGCCGAAACAAAAAGTAAAGCCAGTAAAAAAACAGGCAACCAGCTTATTTTTTCGGAAAAGAAAAATACAACTGCCATAAAAAGCAGGAACATAATGGTAAGTACAAGACCCTGTGCACATAAAATTCTTCTGCCTTTAGCTGCAAGTCTTTTAAATGTAATTAAATAGCCGGAAGTTACCACTGCCAGCGGAGGAATCAAAATCAGGAAATAGTTGGGCGCTTTTCCTTTTGAAATGCTGTAAACAACCAGCAACACCAGCACACTGCCAAGTAATGCTGCTCGTCCGGGATTTATTTCTGATTTAGAAAACCAGCTTTTTATTTCAAGAATAATTGCTGCCGCTACAAAAATTGTCCACGGAAGAAAAGCCCACAACATGTTGTAGAGGTAATAAAAAGGGTCGGTGCTCGAGCCCACGAACTCTCCGGTCACCCGCCCCAGGTTGTTGGTAATAAAATAAAACCGGATACCTTCCCAGCCAAAACTGTCGAACAAATGCCAGAGTGTTGGTGAAATAACAGCCAGCACAATTAAAATTCCCAACAACCATTTGGGCTGAAAAAGCTGGCGGAAATCTTTTTTTACAAGCAAATAAATCAGCACGGTAAAAAACGGAAGTACCGCTCCCACCGGTCCTTTTGTGAGCATGGCCAAACCGATTCCGGTAAATCCCCAGATAAAATGACTGAATTTTCTTTTTTCGAGGTAGGCAATGAGTTGCCACAGCGCCAGCGAAACCCCGGCCTGCAAAATCGTGTCGGTATGAATATCGAGCAGGTAAAGAAAAAAAATCTGCGAAGTTCCGGCAATCAGCGCCGCTGTCAGTCCGGCTTCGTGCGAAAACAAAAGCCGGCCCAGTTTGTAAACGAACCACAAACTGCTCAATGCAAAAAGAAAAGGAAAAATTTTAAATGCAAGGTTGGTGTTGCCAAACAATTCGATACCCAAACCTGCAAGCCAAAAGAGAAGATGCGGTTTCTGGTCGTATGGCTCGCCGTTAATTTTCAGATTAAGCCAGTCGCCCGACTCCACCATCTGCCGCGAAATAGCGGCGTGCAAACCGGAGTCGCCGGTTAAATCGATAAACAAACCAAAAATCCAGGCCACTCCAATCATCAGGAAGGCAATACCCCATAAAACGTTTTTCGTTTGAATTTTCAATTTAATCTGTTCAGTTTATTTCAGAGCAAATTAAAGAATTTAAGCTGAAAAATAATTATTTATTTCTCAATCAATTTTAATTGAAGCCAAAAAAACTGCCGGAAACAATTATCTTAACCGCCTTGTTTGTTTTTTCATTGAAATCGATTAATCTTTGACCTTGAAAAATTGACACAATGGCAAAATCGCTGGTAAACACCAACGCCAAATTTGGCACAATGCCCGTATTTTTTACGGCACTTTCCACTATTCTCGGTGCAATATTGTTTCTTCGCTTTGGCTGGGCTGTTGGGCAGGTAGGGTTTATTGGAGTGATCGGAATCATCGTTCTCGGGCATGTTGTTACCATTCCCACAGCATTTGCCGTTGCCGAGATCGCAACCAACCAGCGGGTTCAGGGTGGAGGTGCGTATTTTATTATCAGCCGCTCGTTTGGAATGAACATTGGCGGCGCTATCGGAATCGCACTTTATCTGTCGCAGGCCATTAGTGTGGCTTTTTACATCATCGCTTTTGGCGAAGCCTTCGAACCATTGTTCAACTGGATAAACGAGCAATACGGTTTTTACATAGCCGACCGGCGCTGGGTTTCTATTCCCACAATGGTATTGCTTTCAGCCTTAATTCTTACCAAAGGAGCCAACCTCGGAATGAAAGCGCTTTATGCAGTGGTGGTTGTTTTAGTTACTTCCATTCTGTTTTTCTTTTTGGGCGATTCACCCATCAAACCGGAGACCGTTAACCTGGATGCAAAGGTTGCCGGCAATGAAAATTTCTTTTATGTTTTTACCATTATTTTTCCGGCATTTACCGGGTTGGCAGCCGGCCTGGGGCTCTCGGGTGATTTAAAAGATCCCAAAAAATCGATTCCAAAAGGAACGTTGTGGGCTACGTTTATCGGGATGCTGGTTTACATAGCCGTGGCCTGGAAATTTACCATTTCTGCCACACCCGAGGATTTGGTCAGCGATCAGCTCATTATGCGGAAAATCGCTCTTTGGGGGCCAATCGTACCGGCCGGACTGGCAGCCGCTTCACTCAGTTCTGCATTGGGTTCCATCATTGTGGCTCCCCGTACTTTACAGGCAATCGGATTCGATGATATCTTTCCACAGAAAACCATTAACCGCTGGTTTGCAAGGGGAAAAAAACACGACAATGAACCGGTGAATGCTTCGCTCATTACAGTTATTATTGCATTTGTTTTTGTAGTTGTGGGAGACATAAACTTTGTAGCACAAATTATTTCCATGTTTTTTATGGTTACCTACGGGGCCATTTGCCTTATTTCATTTATGGAACATTTTGCAGCCGACCCTGCTTACCGCCCCACTTTCCGTTCGAACTGGAAAATTTCAATGCTGGGAGCCGTATTTTCGTTTTGGCTCATGTTTAAAATGAATGCTCCTTATGCCGCCGTTTCGCTCATTATTATGGGAATAATTTATTACATCATTATGCAGAATAATAAAGAAAACCAGGGGCTCAACAAGCTTTTCAGGGGGGTTGTTTTTCAGCTCAGCAGGCAACTGCAGATTTTCCTTCAACGCGCTGAAAGTACCGAAACGAAAAGCAGTTGGCGGCCGTTTGGAGTTTGTATTTCGCATGATACATTTAATCGCCGCTCAGCCTTCGATGTTATGCGCTGGATGTCTTACAAATACGGGTTCGGAACGTACATTCACTTCATAAAAGGGTATTTAAATGCCGAAACCACCAAAGAATCGAAAGAAGCGCTGGGGCGTTTAATTCAGCTTTCGTACGGAAGCAAAAACCGCGTGTACCTCGATACCATTATTTCGCCATCGTACACCTCGGCAATTGCACAGGTAGTTCAGCTCTCGGGTATTTCGGGAAAAGGAAACAACCTCATCCTTTTTGAATTTTCCCGTTCGAAACCTGAAAATCTGAAAGAAATTACCGCCAATTACAGCATTGTTGAATCGGCCGGGTTCGACATTTGTATTCTGAATACTTCCTATAAAAGTTTTGGATACAAGAACGAAATTCACATTTGGATACGGCCTGAAGATTACCGGAATGCCAACCTGATGATTCTGCTTGGATACATCATTTTAGGCCATCCCGACTGGAAAAGGGGAAAAATCAAAATATTTGCACTCTACCCCAAAGAATCAATGGAAGAGAAACGCAAGCAACTGCTGGAGCTCATAAAAACCGGCCGGCTGCCCATCAGTCCGTCGAATGTAACAATGATTTCGTATGAAGAAGGCAACCGCAAAAAAGTAATTGCCAAATACTCGGCCGATGCTGATCTAACCCTCACCGGTTTCACATCCGATATGCTGGCCAATATCGAAGATTTTTCAGAAGGGTTTGAAAACCTGGGTAACGTTTTGTTTGTGGGCGCCAACAGGGCAAAGGCAATAAACTGATTTCGGTTAACGTTCGGGAAATTGACCGGCTTTAATTGACAGAAAGATTTTAAATTCGTTAATTTTGTATCCAAATAAAGCGATATCATGAAGATAGCCATTTTCCCCGGGTCATTCGATCCATTTACAATCGGTCACGAATCTATAGTCGGGCGGGCGCTGCCTATGTTCGACAAAATCATAATAATGATTGGTTTTAATGCCAATAAAAAGTCTTTTTTTTCACTCGAAAAAAGGTTGAAATGGATCAATCAGATTTTCGACAAGGAAGAAAAAATTGAAGTGCATGTGCACGAAGGACTCACCGTTGATTTTTGCAAAGAGGTAGGTGCCAAATATATTTTACGCGGACTTCGTACTTCTTCCGATTTTGAGTATGAACGCGCCATTGCACAGGTAAATAAAAAAATGCACCCTGAAATTGAAACGGTATTCCTGCTTACCTTGCCGGAACATACACCGGTAAGCGCAACCATTATCCGCGACATTGTTTTTCATGGCGGCGATGCCAGCATGTTTCTTCCTTCAGGTCTCGATTTGAAAGAGTTTACACCCGATGAGGAAAATTAATATGTGCAGCAAAAAATTATTCAGCATTATTTTTTTATTTCTGATTTCAGTTTTGCCCGCAATTGCAACGGTTATTGAAGGCACCAACCGCGAATATGCCGGAAAAGAACTGAAATTTTTCAGGTATGCCGATGCTGTTACAAAAGAAAAAATACCGGTTTTCACGCTCGATATCGATGAATCGGGGAAATTTTATGCAGAGGTGGAAGTATCAGTCCCAACTTTTGTTTTTTCTGAATTCGGAATTTACCGCGGTTTGTTGTTTCTCGAGCCCCAAAAAACTGTTGAGATTCTTTTGCCTCCCCTGCGCGAAAGATCGTTCGCCGACCAGAAAAATCCTTTTTTCCAGCCGGTGGAATTTTGGTTTGCTACCCAACAGGGTGATTGCCTGAATGATCGGATCGCTGCATTCGACACAAAACTGAACCAACTTACCGACAAATATTTCAACCAACTCTATTTCAGTCAGTCAAAGGCTTATTTTGATACGCTCTCAACGCTTATCGGCAATCAGTTTGAAGAAATAAAATCGCCCGTTTTTAATGCGCACAAAACGTTAAAACTGCAGGCAGTCAGAGCCGATGCTTTCCGGTTAGACCCCGACGCACTTTCAGAGGTTTTTATGACAACCGAGCCAAAATTCCGTACGCACCGGGCTTTTATCGAGTTGTTTGACAAAACCTTCGACAATAAGCTCAGTTTTGAAATTAAAAAAGTAGATAACGCCCGGCTACTTGAAGCTGTGGGCCGCGAAAATACCACTTTTCTATTACGTTTTACGGAAGAAAACTACGATCTCAAAAGTCCGTTAACCGAACTGGCTTTACTGAAAATGCTTCACGACGGTTTTTATTCGGGCGATTTTCCAAAAAAAGCAATCATCGGCATTTTGTCATCCGGCAAATTTCAGAACAATCCAAATCCGGAAATTGCAGCCATTGCAAAAAATGTAAAAGATAAACTGGATTTTATGTTGCCGGGCAGCCAGGCTCCGGTTATTTGTTTGAAAAATACAGATGGAAATAAAATCTGTACCGACCGCAACAACGATAAATTCAAGTATTTCATTTTTGCGGATACGGAAATGGTGGTTTGCCGGGAGCAACTGAAATACCTGTCGAAAATTAAAGAACAATTCAGCGAGCACCTCGAAATTTATGTCATTCTCCGAAAAACCGACCTGATAGAAATGAAAATGTTTCTCAACGGGCAGGACATTCCGGGAACACATTTAGTGGACGAAAACGGCGAATACATTGAAAAATACCGGATTAAATCGTTTCCGGTTGGTGTTCTGCTGGATGAAAATCATGAGGTGGTATTCTCGCCGGCCAAAGCGCCGTTAGATGGGTTTGAGCAGCAATTTGGAAAACACCTCCAGCGCGAACTGTTTGAAAGGCAACGCAATCAGGGCAGGTAAAGTTGAAAAATCGGTTTCAGGTTGGCGTAAGTATTTTCGAGCACCTCATCCAAATCATTTAGCGCAACCCATTTCACTTCCAAAATATCCTCTTCGGTTTGGGGAGTTCCTGTCAGTTCCCCGTCATAACTCATTTCAAACCAGTATGTCTTTTTAAAAATCCAGGTGTCCTTTTTGCCGGGTGCTAAATAAATATGAAAAGTGGGAGGCAGCACTTCATTTATTTTATGGCCAGCTATGCCACATTCTTCGGCAACTTCGCGCACAGCAGCAATTTCGGGCGTTTCGCCCTTATCGATTTTTCCTTTGGGCAGATCCCATTTTCCGCGCCGGTAAATAACCAGCAATTTCCCCCCGGAAATAACTGCTCCGCCCGCAGCTTCAATTGTTTTAAAAACGGATTGAAACACCCCGAAAAATTTGCCAGGTTCAGGATGAAGCAAAACCACTTCGTTTAACGAACCGGTTTGAAATGATTGAAACCATTTTTTTACTTCTTTTTTTCCGGCATTTTCATCGAAATAAACCGGGGGTTTATTAATTGTTATTTTACCCGGGGCACCTATTTTTATCAACCGGTCATTCAGAAAAACTTTATACATTTGCTCCATATTGTATAACAACTTTTTTTAGATTATGGAAAATACACAAATGGAAGTTAGCAAAAAACTTTTAGAGTTAAATACTATAAAAATTCAGCCGGAAATTCCATTCACCTGGGCTTCGGGCTGGAAGTCGCCCATTTACTGCGACAACCGCAAAATTTTATCCTACCCCGAAACGCGTACATTTATCCGCGATAAGTTTGCTGAAATTATCCGGGAAAAATACCCGCAGGCCGAAGTAATTGCGGGTGTGGCAACCGGAGCCATTGCACACGGGGTTTTGGTGGCCGATGTGCTGGGGCTTCCGTTCGTTTATGTCCGTTCGAAACCAAAAGGGCACGGACTGGAAAACCTGATTGAGGGTGAAATGAAACCCGGACAAAAAGTGGTGGTGATTGAGGACCTTGTTTCAACCGGAATAAGCAGCCTGAAAGC
>CAYUBV010000148.1:0-6697 GCA_964443035.1 uncultured Tangfeifania sp. | reverse complement strand
CCCATAAACTGCGCCCAGAGTACGTTTCCGAAATGGTCGCCGTCATATGTGTTCCAGCCGCCGCCCAACGTAAAATCGCTTTTTTTCTTCTGGTAATTTAGCGAAAAAGTCAGCCCGTAGAAATGATTATCGAGCCATTTACGGTTTATCAGGTCAGTTGATTCAACCGATTCATTACCAATTTCAATCACCGGAATCAGGTAGTCGACCAAATCTTCATCTTCTTTAAAGTTTTCGTAAAACCCTCTTCCGTAGGTATAATGTGCCGAAGCATTCAGGTTCAGGTAAGCGTTGAATTTATGCGAAAAATGGAGCTGATAATGATCCTGCTGGTAATTGTCCACCTGGTTTTCGTAAGTGTAATAATTGTAGGTGCGGCTGTCGGAATCAATCATTTCCTGTGTTTGCTGAGGTGTGTAAAGCCAGTGTTCTTCGTAGCGTTGCATTCCTTCCACGTCGTTATTCAGCCTCACTGACGGAACGCCCCACCACGACTGGTATGTTCTTTCCCAGCCTGAAAATACATTGGCTTTCAGCACTGTGTTTTCTGCATAATAACCACCCGACACAAAAAACGATTTCAGGTCGGAAAAAGCCCGGTCGATGTAGCCGTCGGAATTAACTTTTGACAAGCGCATGTCTAATGTAAAATGCTCGTTCAGCAAACCGGTTCCGGCTGAAATGGTATTTTTAAACGTGTTGAATGAACCTGCGGCAGTGCTGTATCTTGCATAAGCATCTTTATTCAGGGTATTGGTTTGCAGGTTGATAGTTGCACCAAAAGCGGCCGCTCCGTTGGTCGATGTTCCTACACCGCGCTGAATCTGAATATTTTCGAGCGAAGAAGCCAAATCGGGTTGATCGACAAACCAGGTTCCGTGCGACTCAGCATCGTTAAGCGGAACACCGTTAACTGTTACATTGATTCGGTTCAAATCCGTTCCGCGAATGCGAAAATTGGTGTAACCCACGCCGGCACCTGCATCCGATGTTGCCACAAACGAAGGCGACAGTTGCAGCAAATAGGGAATGTCCTGGCCCATATTCCGGCCGCTGATTATTTCTTCTGAAATGTTGGTGTAAGCTACCGGGGTTTTGTCTTTGGCGCGGGTGGCTTCTACCAGTACTTCACCTGTCATTACTGTGGCAGGCTCCAGCCGGATAGTGATTTCTTCATCGGCCGGAATTTTTACTTCCACCTCCTTTGTTTCGTAGCCGATGAAAGAAGCTTTCAGCGTATATTCGCCTTCTTTCAGGTTGCTGAACTCAAACTGGCCGGAACTCCCGGCTGATACGCCGTAAAAGGTGTTCTTTACTACAACACTGGCGCCTGCCAGCGGCTCTCCTTCGGCCATAACTTTTCCTTCAAGGTTGTATTGCCCAAATGCGGCAACAACCATCAACTGCAAAAGCAGCAATAAGTTTAAACGTTTCATCTTTTTTAGAAAATTTGGTTAAAAACTAACCAATGGAGTGGGACGCATCCCTTTTTGCCCTCCCTTCGCCGGCATTACCCGGATCAGGTTCAGTGGGTATAATCTCAGCCCTTAATTATTAAGGCACCCCCATTGCGTAAATATCGGTGCAAATTTAAAAAGGAATTATTTAACAGACAAAATTGTGACCGGTTTACTTTTCAACAGAATGACTTGTTTGGTACTGATTCATTTTTCCGGATTGAAACCGAGTTCGGAATAACGCCTTTTCTTCTGAATAAAAAACTTCCACATGATGCTTTTCGTATAGATTTCGCTGTGGTGTTTTTTTACTGTTAGCTTTTGTAATGCTTTTCGTTTCTTTTTCAATGATCCCAGGTGCCGGTAAAATGAAGCATGTGCTCTCACTACTGCCCAGAAACTTGTAAAATGAAATCCTGCGAGGAACTTTATTGCTGCCACTCCGTCCAAAATCATTCGTGCAAAAAATATGCGGTTAAAATAGGACTTTGGGAGGTTTTTAAACAACATAAAAAGGTTGTTTCTGAAGTTGAGATAAACTTTTCGCATACTTCCGTAGGAAAGGGTGCCGCCACCCAGGTGAAATACCACGCTTTCGGGCTGGTACATTATTTTGTATCCCTGGTTTTTCAGCCGCCAGCACAAGTCAATTTCTTCCATGTGGGCCCAGAAATCGCCGTCGAAACCACCGGCTTTTCTGAAAGCTTCGGCTTTGATAAACATGCACGCACCGCTTGCCCAGAAGATGGAAGTTGGTTTGTTGTACTGGCCCAAATCAGGCTCCATTCGGTTCAGGATTCTTCCGCGGCAAAACGGGTACCCGAACCGGTCGATGAAACCTCCGGCAGCACCGGCATATTCAAACTGGTGCGGTTTTTCGTAGCTCAGTATTTTGGGCTGAACGGCAACAACCAGTTCATCTTCTTCCATTAGTTTCAGGGCGGCTTCCAGCCAGCCGGGTGTTACTTCAACATCCGAATTCAGCAACACAAAAACATCGGCTTCAACCTGTTTTAAAGCCTGGTTGTACCCTTCGGCAAAACCATGGTTTTTGCTCAGATCGATTATTTTTACTGACGGGAAATTGTTTTTCAGATGTTGGATTGAATTATCAGTTGAGCCATTGTCGGCAACAATTAGCTCCACATTTGGATGGTCAGAGTTTCGAATAACCGATGGCAGGTAAATATCGAATAGTTTGGCTCCATTCCAGTTGAGAATTACAATTGCAATCTGATTGTTTTTGGCCATGTTTTTCAGTTCAGGATGTGAGGAGTTTTGCAATTGTAGTTGCCAGGCTTTCTTTTTCCAGGGTTTCCAGAATTTCTGTAATTTTTTCTTTTTTATCTGTTTCTTCTGAATTTAAAATGGCATTCAGTTTTTTTACCTGCTTACCGGTCAGCTCATCTTCAAGCAGTTCTTTTATAATGAGTTTTTCCTGTTTTTCCTGCGGAAGCCCAAGGCTTTCGAGTTCAGCAATGGCAGCTTCCAGTATTTCCTTTGCCTGTATCCGAACGGGATCTTTTTCTTTGTCGGAACCGCCGGCTGCGGTATCGCGAAGGCTCCAGCTCGAATAGTCGTAAGTCAGACCTTGGATCATTTTGATTTTGGAATTTTCTCTTCCAAAAATACGTTCAAGGAAAATGAGCGTATGATTTTTCCAGGCCAGCAAATCAAATTTTTTGTCGTCGAGCCGGGAGATTTGTTCTTTAAGCAATGCAATTTCTTTTTCAGCCATAGGATAAAGTTTATATGCGCTGCAATTTACGAATTATCCTTTTCTCCCAAGTAATTATGAATGATTTCATAGAATACCGGGAAGTAATTTTTGCTTGCGGCCACAATTTCACCGCCAAACAACCAGTTGTCACCTCCGTTGAAATCGGATACTTTGCCACCTGCCTGTTGAATGATAAAAACACCGGCTGCCACATCCCAGGCGTGCAGTGCGTGTTCGAAAAAAGCATCGAACCGGCCGGCAGCCACATAACAAAGATCGACCGCGGCGGAACCCAACCGGCGCAAACCGCGGGTTTCTTTCATGAGTTGCTTCATGGCTGCAATGTAATCTTCTACCCGGTCGAAATCGTAATAGGGGAATCCTGTTCCGATTAATGTATTCTCCGATTTTGTTGCTGTTGCAACTTTAATTTCTTTGCCATTCAGAAAAGCCGGACTGCCTTTCCAGGCATAAAACAGCTCATCGAGTCCTACTTCATAAACCACACCCAAAACCAGCTCATCGCCTTCTTTTAAAGCAATACTGACCGAATGTGGCGAAATGCCGTGAACGAAATTTGTCGTCCCATCCAGCGGGTCTATAATCCACATAAATTTTTCGCCCGAGTGGGAAGCTGTTCCTTCCTCCGTGACAAATCCACTTTCAGGAATAAGTTCTTTCAAACCAGCAACTATGCGTGATTCGGCTTTTTTGTCAACGTAAGTGACCAGGCTTGCGGCACTTTTTAATTCCACATCGTCTTCAGAGATTTTTGTCCGTTCTTCCCGAATGAAACTGCCTGTTTCGCGGGCAATTTTTTGCACCTGTTCGCACAATGATTTGTAATCGATTTTATCAGTCATAATATTTGTTTTTAGTCGTAATGAAACCGGCATTTGGCAATGAATATCTCATCATCTTTAATATTATATCATTTCAATTTCCACATGGCCGTTCGGAAGAATGGATTTTAGTTTCACACTTTCTAACTGGTTAACTAATTTTTCATTATAAGAAGTTTCCACTTTAATGTAGTTTTCTGTAAAACCGCTCATGGTTTCTCCGTTTTTCTGCGCTTCGAACAAAACAGTTCGGGTGTCTCCCAGATGTTTTTCATAAAAGCTGCGGAGCTTTTTCTCCGAGAGATTAATGTACATTTGCGTACGGCGTTTCCGGTCTTCCACATCCACTTTCCACGGGATTTTCAGTGCCTGTGTGCCGCTTCTTTCAGAGTATGTAAATGCATGAAGTTGCGAAATTTCGAGCCTGTTAATAAAATCGTACGATTCCTGAAAAAGCTTTTCGGTCTCGCCATTTGTGCCGGCAATTACATCCACACCGATAAATGCATGCGGAATCTTTTCGCGGATTCGTTCTATCCGGTGTTCAAAAAGTTTGGTGGAGTACCTGCGTTTCATTAGCGACAAAACTTCGTCGGAACCCGATTGCAGCGGGATGTGGAAATGTGGCATAATTACTTCCGACTCAGCAACCAAATCAATGATACCATCTTTTAATAAATTGGGCTCGGTGGATCCGAGGCGCAACCGTTCGAGGCCTTCTGTTTTTTCAAGCGCTTTCAGCAGATCGAGGAAATTTTCTCCGTTCGATTTACCAAAATCGCCGATGTTCACTCCGGTCAGCACAATTTCCCTGAATCCTTTTTTAACGGCCTTGCGGGCTTCTTTCACTGTGTTCTCAACGGAGTCATTCCGGCTGCGGCCACGTGCGTAAGGGATGGTACAAAACGAGCAGTAATAATCGCATCCGTCCTGAACTTTCAAAAAGCTGCGGGTGCGGTCGCCCCACGAAAATGCCTGGTGGTAACTTTTTATATCGGGTAAGCGGGTGGTGCGTATTTCAGTCGTCTTTTTTTTCTGTAGGTTTCCGAGGTATTCAGGAATTTTGAATTTTTCCTGCGTTCCCAATACCAAATCAACCCCGCCGAGCTGGCCAACTTCTTCCGGTTTTAATTGCGAATAGCAACCAACCACAACCACCATGGCATCCGGGTTTTTTCGGGCGGCCTGGCGTATAATGTTCCGGCTCGATTTATCTCCCTGGTTGGTTACCGAGCAGGTATTAATTACATAAACATCTGCTTTTTCATCAAAATCAACACGTTCAAAGCCCACTTCACTGAAAGTGCCTGCAATGGAGGATGTTTCAGAAAAGTTGAGTTTGCATCCCAGCGTATAAAAAGCAGCTTTTTTCCCTTCGTATTTCATTTAAATTCATTCTAAATAAAATGCAAAGTTAGAAAAAAGCTGCTTTCAGCAAATTGTTGTTTAAAGCAGATTGCTTGCCAGTTCGGCCAGGTAACTGCGCTCACCTTTTACCAGGTTGATGTGGGCAAATAAATCCTGGTTTTTCATGTGGTCAACCATGTAGGAAAGTCCGTTCGATTTCATGTCGAGGTAGGGCGAATCGATTTGCTGCAGGTCGCCGGTAAAAATCATTTTTGTTCCCTCCCCGGCACGTGTAATAATTGTTTTTACTTCGTGAGGTGTCAGGTTTTGCGCCTCGTCGATTATAAAAAAGGAATTTGACAGGCTTCGTCCACGGATGTATGCCAGTGGGGTAATCACCAGTTTTTCTTCTTTTTGAAGATCCTCGATTTTCTGGTATTCCTGGCTGCGCGGATTAAAAGCGTGTTTAATCACTCCCAGGTTATCGAACAGCGGCTGCATGTAGGGATTTATTTTTTCTGAGGCATCGCCGGGCAAAAAACCCAGGTCGCGGTTGCTGAGCGCCACAATTGGCCGGGCCAGCAAAATCTGGTCGAACGATTTGTGCATTTCAATGGCCGCTGCCAGTGCCAGCAGGGTTTTTCCCGTTCCTGCCTTCCCGGTGAGGGCTACCAACTGAATCGACGGGTCCATTAAAACATTCAAACTGAAAGTCTGCTCGGCATTCCGCGGTTTTATTCCGTATGCCGGTTTTTTCTCTACCCGCAGTATACGTTTGTCTTTGGCATCATAACGGGCCAGCACACTTGAGTTGATTCCTTTGAAAATGAAACATTCATTTGCTTCCGGCTCAAATTTGCCTTTTAGTTCCTCTATTGCAAAAGAGCCCTGTTCATAAAGCAGCTCGATTAATTTATCGTCGAAATTTTCGAAAGTTGTGATGTTTTTATCCAGCACATTTTCGTCGGTCACCTGGTCGGTTTTGTAATCTTCCGAAATAATTCCCAGCGATTTGGCTTTCATTCGCAGGTTGATGTCCTTGCTCACCAGCACTGTTTTCCGTTTCGGATAGGCTTTCGAGGTATATTCAGCAATGGATAGAATACGATGATCGGGAATGTCTTCCCGGAACGAAGTTTTCAGTACTTCCGAAAAAGGTTTACCGGTTTCAATCCGCAGTTTGCCTTTTGCTTTTCCGAGCGATTTGCCTCCGTTGAATAATTCGTCGCCCACAATTTCGTCGAGAATTCTTACAAATTCACGCGCCTGGTAATTGATTAACCCATTTCCCCGTTTGAATTTATCCAGTTCCTCCAGTACGGTTATCGGAA
>CAYUBV010000147.1:0-6721 GCA_964443035.1 uncultured Tangfeifania sp. | reverse complement strand
TGTTTCAGGGTCTAATCTTAATCTGTCATTGGCACGAGTATCCGAGGAGAATTGACAGCCCTTTTTCATTTCCGGATGATATCAATTTGCCCGCCGGGTCCCAGTTTGATAATGCCTGAAGGTTGCACGGGCGTGATGTCATCCCGACGGTATTCCACAATGTAACCGACCTGCTCTTTTACCTCTTCAGAAATTTCATCGAAAAAAGCAGGTGGATTTTCGCCGCTGGTATTGGCTGAAGCAGAAACAAGCGGCCGGCGAAACCGTTGCAACAGCCGGGTTGTAAATTCCTCTTTCGTAAACCGGATGCCGATGCTGCCGTCATCAGCAATTAAATTGGGTGGCAGGTTTTTGGCCCCCGGGAAAATTACTGTAAGAGGCGCAGAACTAATTTCCACCAAATCCCAGGCTACATCGGGCACTTCTTCTACATAGCGTTCAAGCAATGCCGGGTTTTCCATCAGCACCAGCATACTTTTTGGGTCTTCCTGTTTTTTGATATTGTAAATCTTTTTTACAGCATCGGGGTTGGTGGCATCGCAGCCAAGCCCCCAGACTGTGTCGGTGGGATAGAGAATCACTCCCCCGTTTTTTAAAACTTCCAGCGCTTTTTTAATATCGTTTTGCATGTTTCTTATTGATTATTTAAAATGCCGGCAATTGATGAAATACTGTATTTAATAATCTGCAATCAAAACTTCATAAGGAATTTTCAGGTTGTCATGAAGTTTGCGAATCATTTGTAAAGTCAATTTGCGTTTTTTGCTAAAAATCTCAGACACCCTGCTTTTGTATCCAATTATTTTAGCCAGATCGCTTTTATTCATATCCATTTGTTCCATACGAAACTTAATTGCCTCAATCGGGTCAGGAGGCTCAATCGAATAATACTCATCTTCGTATTTTTCAATTAAAATACTAAGTATCTCGGCTTCATCCCCTTCCGATGAATCAACCGGTGCATCAAAAATTTCTTCTAACCTTTTTAATGCTTTTTGGTAATCTTCTTCAGTTTTTATCACTTTTACATTCATGGCAATCAAATTTTTTCTGCATTAATTTTATCATAATCTGTATGCGTTCCAATAAAACGGATGAAAACCCATCGTCTCAAATAATTAATGTGCGTAACCAGCCTGTATTTGTTACCACATATATTAAAAACAACTCTCCCTGCTTTTAAAATACTCGCTTTTGGATATTCACTCTTAATGTCGGCAGGTGTTGCCCAATTGGCATTACTTGCTTCTTTGTACCAGGTTTTTAATTGGTTTTCCGAATCAGGATGCTTGTCCCAAAATTCCCGAAGTATTTTTTTAGCAACAACTCTCATTTTGCTATTTTTCAATCAACCAAGTGGCAAAGATAACAAAAAGTTACCATTTTGGTAATTTAGTTGGTGTCTTTTTGTCGAATGTTTTCATGATATTTTTGCTAATAAATGTAAGTAAAGAGAATCCAGCTTCTCCGCATAAATTTCAGGATGAAAAGCTTTTGCCCGTTCAACACCTTTCTGAATTATTTGTTTGCGGAAAGTTGGATCGGCAAGCAAAGATTTTAACTTATCTGCGATATCTTCCACATTGGAAGGATCGCACAAAACAGCCGCATCGCCTGCGGTTTCGGGCAGGCAGGAAACCGATGAAGTGAGCACCGGGCAACCGCTTGCCATCGACTCGATAACCGGCAGGCCAAATCCTTCGAACACTGAAATGTAAGCGGAAAGCTGCGCATTTTGATAGAGTGCCGCCAACTCATTTTCGGGCAATCCGCTAAGAAAAACAACCTGGTTTTCCATGCCTTTTTCAGAAATGTATTTTTTTATTTCAGAAAGATAAGCAGTGGGCTTCCCGACAAAAACAACCGGTATTTCAATTTTTGAGCGCCGGACAGCTTTCAGCAAAGTCAACTGATTTTTCCGCGATTCAATGGTTCCCACTGCCAAAATGTATTTTTCGGGCAGGTTGTATTTTTTCAGCACAGCAGAATTGTCCTGTTTTTCAAAAAAAGCAGCAGCTACCGGCTGGTAGATTATTTCAATTTTCCCCGGCGGGACCTGGAAAAAGGTTTCCACATCGTTTTTGGTTTGCCGGCTGATGGCAATAATTTTATGGGCCGCCTGGCAGGCATATTTCATTTTCCTGAAATAAATTTTCCGGTCAACCGGTTTGTAAAACTCAGGGTAGCGCATAAAAATCAGGTCGTGGATGGTTACTACCGACGGAATTCCGGTTTTGTGAATCCCTCCGGGCAACTCGTTACTCAGGCCGTGAAACAGGTCAATGCTGTATTTTCCCAACTTTCGCGACAGAAAAAAGCTGCGCCAAAACGATTTCAAAAACCCTGCATAAAAACCAGGCGGGCCAACAACCTGAAACCGGTCGGGGTTTTCAAAAAGTTCTGATTTAACCTTTGGGGTAAAAAGTGTGTATCTATTTTGCGGATAATATTTTTTTAATGCATTCAGCGTGTTCCGGCTGTAGTTGCCCAGCCCTGAAGCATTCGAAAAAGCCCGTTTTGCATCGAATCCGATTTTCATTTTCCGAAAATACAAAAAAGCTGGATTAAAAAGGCCTCTCGTTTGAAACAGTTTAAAACGACTCCGAAAGTTTGACTCTTTCTTTTGTTCAGAAAATAATTGTTCCTGCTTTTCTATTCGGATTGAATTTCTTTTATTTATGCCCGGTTAAATTGATTTTGAATATCCGTTATGCATCATGAAGCGAACGTCACCCTGAACTTGTTTCAGGGTCTTCTTGTTAATTTACTGACTATTAACAACATGAGATACTGAAACAAGTTCAGCATGACGTGCAAATAAATAATATGACACAATACGGACATTCATAAATTGATTTCCTGTTTTGGTTGAAATTAGTGACAAACCAACTGCCTGTTTTTTTGTTAGTGAAAGCATTTTAAGAAATATTTCAGTGATTTGGATTTTAAAACAAAAATAGATGTCAGAAAAAGAGAAAGAGAAAAAGGATTTTTTCAAACGTGTGCTCGACAAGGTTGAGGTTGTCGGTAACAAACTGCCTCATCCTGTTACCCTGTTTGCAATTCTTATGGTGGTTACGCTGCTGCTGTCGCTGATTTTCAGCGGAGTTTCAGTCGAGCATCCGGGCAAAGGCACCGGACTGACCGACAGCGAAGGAGATCCGGTGAGTACCATCGAAGTAGTAAACCTGTTGTCGAGGGAAGGTGTACAAATGATTTTCACCCGAATGGTTTCAACTTTTGCCAGCTTCCCGCCACTTGGTCTGGTGCTGGTAGTTATGCTGGGCATTGGCGTTGCCGAATATACCGGATTAATTTCGGTGGCACTGCGGCTCTTTGTATCCAGGGTTCCCACATCGGTTATCACCTTTTCCATTGTGGTTGCCGGCATGGTTAGCTCAGTGGCTGCCGATGCAGGTTATGTAGTTCTCATCCCGCTGGGAGGTGCAATATTTCTGGGAATGGGGAGGCACCCGCTGGCTGGAATCGGGGCTGCTTTCGCCGGGGTTTCCGGTGGATTTGGAGCCAACTTCCTGCCAACCGGTCTCGACCCGATGATTGCTGCTTTTACCGAACCGGCCGCACAGATAATCGATCAGGATTACACGGTGAATCCGCTGTCGAACTACTATTTGATGGCTGCATCGGTTCCATTTATAGGGCTGGCCGGAACCTGGGTGACTGAAAAAATACTGGTGCCGCGGCTCGGGGAATACAAACCTTCATCTGATGTGAAAATTGAAAAGGAAAGTCCGATTACCAGCCAGGAGAAAAAAGCCCTGGTATGGACCGGTGCAATCACTTTGTTTGTTTTCGGACTGATTTTGCTTACCATCATTCCTGAGAACGGATTATTGCGCGGGGAAGTTGATCCTGATACCGGAACCCGCAGTATGAAACCCTTTTACGATTCGCTGGTTCCCATGATGTTTATTCTGTTTTTTGTAGCCGGACTGGCATACGGAATTGCAGCCAAAACAATTAATAACGACAAAGATGTTGCCGACATGACTGCCAAAAGCATGTCGACAATGGGAATGTACATTGTTATTGCGTTTGTGGCGGCGCAGTTTGTGGCCTACTTCAACTGGTCGAACCTGGGAAGTGTTCTGGCAGTTAAAGGTTCCGATGCGCTAAATGCCGTTGGATTTACGGGGGGACCATTGCTTGTGGCTTTTATCATCGTATCTTCTTTGGTAAACCTGGTAATGGGAAGCGCATCGGCAAAATGGGCGCTGCTGGCCCCCATTTTCGTGCCCATGCTCATGCTCATGGGTTATTCGCCCGAAACCACGCAGGCAGCCTACCGAATCGGCGATTCCTATTCCAACATCCTTACGCCTTTGTTGCCTTATTTTCCGCTGGTTATTGTTTTTGCCCAGAAATATGTGAAAGATACCGGAATCGGAACGCTCATTTCATTGATGCTGCCCTTTTCCATTGCATTTGCACTGGTTCGAATTCCTATGTTTTTATTATGGATTTGGGCCGGATTACCGCTCGGAATTGAAGGGCCAATCTATTATTCGCCCTGATTTTTTTCAATAATTTTGAGAAACTGACCATAAAAAAAATGCCACCGGAGAAAATCCGGTGGCATTTTTTTATGGTATCTGAATTATTACACTTCAAAATCTTTCACACCTTCAAAATCGAGGGTGTCAAAATAGTCCTCAATCGTCTGGCGTCTGCGGATTTCTACCACATCACCATTTTCGCGCAGTAACAATTCGGCCGAGCGCAGTTTGCCGTTGTAGTTGAAACCCATGGCATGCCCGTGAGCGCCGGTGTCGTGAATCACCACAATATCTCCGGGTTCCAGTTCAGGCAGCATCCGGTCGATGGCAAATTTGTCGTTGTTCTCGCACAACGATCCGGTTACATCGTATTTCTCGATTTCCGGTTCATTTTCTTTTCCGGCAACGGTAATATGGTGGTAAGCGCCGTACATTCCCGGGCGCATCAAGTCTACCATGCTGGCATCGAGCCCGGCAAACCGTTTGTAAGTTTCTTTCAGGTGCAGCACTTTTGTTACCAGGTATCCGTACGGGCCGGTAATTGCCCTGCCCGATTCGAAAAACAGTTTCAACGGTTTCAGGCCGTTGGCTGTAATTTTTTCTTCGTACAGTTTTCTGATTCCTGCACTTACATATTCCATGTCAACAGCTTCCTGATTCGGCTTGTAAGGAATGCCAATTCCACCACCGAGGTTGGCAAAACTGATTTCCACGCCGGCTTTTTCGTTCACTTCGGCAATCAGGTTGAAAAGCAGTTCTGCTGTTTCAATAAAATAATCCGGGTCCAATTCGTTGGAAGCAACCATGGTGTGAACACCAAAATTTTTCACGCCTTTGCTTTTCAAAATCCGGTATCCTTCAATTATCTGGTCATGGGTAAACCCGTACTTGGCTTCTTCAGGATGACCGATAATCAGGTTTCCTTCTTTTAAATCGCCCGGATTGTAACGCATGCAAATGGTTTCGGGCAATCCCACATTTTTTTCAAGGTATTCAATGTGCGAAATATCGTCGAGATTGATAATGCCACCCAACTCTTTAGCCTTGCGAAATTCGCTCACCGGTGTGTCGTTGGAAGTCAGCATAATTTCATCCCCGCTTAATCCAACCCTTTTTGCAAGTTCAAGTTCTGCTTCCGAACTGCAGTCGATTCCAAAACCTTCTTCCTTCAAAATTTTCATCAGGTAGGGATTCGGAGCAGCTTTAATTGCATAATATTCCTTAAATCCTTCGTTCCATTCAAATGCCTTCTTAAACCTCCGGGCATTTTCACGGATCCCTTTTTCATCGTAAATATGAAAAGGAGTCGGATGTTTTTCAATTATTTTTTCCAGTTGTTCTTTTGAGAACGGAATTTCTTTTTCGGCCATAACAATTTTTAAATTTTTGCACTGCAAATTTATGATTTGCCTGAAATATTCTGGAATTAATCTAAATAATGGCTGGAAACTTAGGAGAGAATTAATAATTCTGTCCTTCTTACTGAATATCTTCCAGCAACTCTTTACTCAGCGTGCCGCTTGCAATTTCCCTGACAGCGCCCGTCATACGGATATCCCAGGTTTTATCAATCTCGATTTCCAGATTTCCGCCGGGCATTTTCACAGTGAGTTCAGGCGTTACCAATCCTTTTTTCACCATCACCGCTGCTACGGCACACGATGAACTGCCGGAAGCAAGTGTCCAGCCGGCGCCGCGTTCCCAAATCATTATTTCCACTTCATTTTCTGAAAGAACTTTGGCAAACTGTACATTGATGCGGTTCGGAAACATCGGGTTGTTTTCAATTTGCGGCCCGAAAGTTTTCACCTCTTTTTCATCCAGATTTTCAGTCAGAATTACGCAATGCGGATTGCCGACTGAAACGCAATTTATCACGTAATCTTTATATTCGAGGTGCAACGTTTCGTCAATGCATTCCGGATTTTTGCAATTCACCGGAATTTCAGGAGACGAGAAAATCGCTTTCCCCATGTCCACTTTTACCGATTGTGCTTTGCCGTTTACTTCTTGCACCACTTCGGCCCGGACAATTCCTCCGGCTGTTTCAATTGTAAAAACAGTTGAACCTGCAATTTTGTAATCGTAAAGGTATTTGGCAAAAATCCGCAGTCCGTTGCCGCTTTTTTCGGCTTCCGAACCATCAGGATTTAAAATGCGCAAACCAAAATCAGCATTCAACCCGGGCACTTTTAACAGAATCC
>CAYUBV010000146.1:0-6756 GCA_964443035.1 uncultured Tangfeifania sp. | reverse complement strand
CCGGTCGAGCGGATCCAGTTTTTCGATGATTTTTGTGATTTTGTCGTTGGTTTTATCTGCCACCCAGTTGTTGATGGTTTCCACTGCCGATGGCGAACTGAAATCGAGTCGCTCAACCTCGGCGTCGTAAACAGTTTTGTTTACATCGAGGAAACCTGTTTTCACCTCCATAATGTCGGCATAAAACAGGGCGTTGGCAATTTCAAAAATCACATCTTCATCGAGCGACTGCAGCGCACTGATGAGCATCTTATACGAAGCATTGATTTCATCGGTTGTCAATCCGTTCAGTTTCATCGCTTCTTCCATCTCTTTTTTTGTATCTCCGTCGGCTCCGTTGTAGGCCATGGCCAGCGCCACCGAAATACTCAGCGGCGAAATCATGATGTTTTCCTCGTCGGTGTCCTGCCGCACTTTCTGAAACATTTCCAGTCCGAAAGCGTTATCGGCTTCAATCAGTTGGGCCGATTTTTCATCCAGATCGATGATGTTGTTTTCAGAGGGTTGTTCGTCGTCTTTATGGCACGAACTTATCGATGTAAGCATAAATGCCAGTAACAGTAAAATAATTGTTTTCATAACTCTCTGTATTTTAATACTTTCTATTTATTTTGTCTTGTGTTTTCTTGTCTTGCTACTTGTTTCTAATCGTCTTGGTACTTCTATTTAAACGTCTAATCCTTCTGCGGATTTTTCACCGTTCCCATAAATAAAATGGCCCCGGTGCTTTTTTCGGTAATAGTAAACAGGAAAGGCCGGTTTGCAATAAAAGGCACTTTGGTTGACCCGCCGGCAGAGGTGCGTTCAATGGCAACCACTGTTACTGCAGCCGCTTCGGTACCTTCTTCATTTACTTCAATAAACGATTTATGTTTCACGTAATCGATATTTAATCCGCCGCCCCGGTTAATGCCGGTAAAATCGGCTGCACCGGTAAATGCAATTCCCATGCCCATCTCAGTTAAAACGTCATTCAAGGTTATTTCGTAAGCAAATTTGAATTTCGGAAATTCAATATCTACGTTTCTTTCCGCAAAATTATCGTTCCAGTTTTCCCAGCTCTCTTTTCCAAGGTTTTCTGTAAATTCCTGCAATGATTTTCCTTCTTGCGGCAGAAAAACAGTCATGGAAAAATTTCCCTGTCCGTAGGGCAGTTGAACCGCCTGAAACAAATCGTTTGCGGTGTACAAAACCGTATTTTCCTGTGTCATGAAATCGGTTTTTACAGCAGAGCCGTTTTCGAGGAAAAAATCCCTTTTCTTCGTGTTTTTCTTTTCGAATTCTGATTGCCATATGCCTTTGAAATAGATGGCATTCAGCAAAAACATAACATGGTCGCGGGTAATCCGGTCGATGATGCTTTCAATTTTATTGTGTGTTTTTTCTGCCACCCAACCGTTAATTGTTTTCAGCGACTGCTGTTCATTTCCAAAATCGAGCGCAGAAACTTCGGCATCGTAATAATTTTTGTTGATAGAAACGAAATCGTTTTCAACCTGAAAGTCATCCCGGTAAAAAATGGCATTGGCAATTTCGAGTATAACTTTTTTGTCGAGCGATTTCAGCGCCTCAATTAATGTGTGGTAAGAGGTGTTGATTTCGCCGGGTGTCAGTCCGTAAAGTTTCAGGGTTTCTTCCATGGCTTTCTGGGTTTCGCCGTTAGCCCCGTTGTAAGTCATAGCCAGTGCCAGCGAAATGCTAAGTGGCGATACCATTATATTTTCGTATTCTGTTTCAGCATTGTAAACTTTGTGAAAAAGTTCAAACCCGAATTCGTTGTCAGCTTCCACCAATTGAGCTGTTTTTTCGGTGAGTTCAATTTCGGTATAAATGCCCTCGTCGTCTGTTAAATTACAGGCCGAAAAGAGGATGGCCGCCGTTGTGAAAAAAGTAATTACATTTCGTTTCATTATCAGATTTTTTTATTCCTGAAATGGTTTATAGTTCAAAGATGATGCCTGGTTGAAAAAGGTTGCGTAAATTTTTTTTATTTTTTTTTGATTCTTACGCAACCATTGGTTACCCGGTTTCATCTATTAAGTGTTTTCGTTGAAACTGACCGGTGCAAAGTAACGTGAAATCAGCAAAATGATGGTTATCTTTGCCGTTGAATGAACATTTGCTGCTGGAATTGGAAGATTTAAAAGATATTATAAAACAGTGCGCTTCCGGTAATGTGCGTGCACAGGAAAAGCTTTACCGGATGTTGGCCCCGAAAATGTTTGGGGTTTGCCTGCGATATGCGAAAGACCGCACCGAAGCCGAAGACAATTTGCAGGATGGTTTTGTGAAGGTTTTTTCAAATCTCAAAAGTTTCAGGCACGAAGGTTCTTTCGAAGGCTGGGTCAGGCGGATAATGGTGAATGTTTCGCTCAGCAAATTCCGTAAACAGCATGTTTTGTACCCGGTGGAAGATATCGGGAGGTATGAAACGAAATCGTTGACAGAAGAGATACTGGCGAAAATTGCTGCGGAAGATCTGATTGGTTTAATTCAGCAACTGCCACCGCGCTACCGGATGGTTTTCAACCTTTTTGTAATGGAAGGAATGAGCCACCGGGAAATTGGCGAGGCGATGAATATTTCGGAGGGAACTTCGAAATCGAACCTTGCAAGGGCAAGGGATATTTTAAAACGTAAAGTACAGGAACTTTACAATGAAGTTAAAACAAATGCAAATTACCCTGCATGATGAAAGAAGATAAAAATATGGATAAGGCATTCCGCGAAAAACTGGAAAATTTCAGTGCGGAACCGCCTGCCCATTTGTGGGATGGAATCCAGGGACAACTAACTGCACAGCGCAGTAAAACGCGGATGGTCTTTTACAGGTGGGCATCGGTTGCAGCATTGGTCGTACTGGCATTTTTGGCGGGTTGGTATTTTAGCAGCGATACCACCCTTCAGCCAGCCGGTGAAATGGCCGAAACGGAAATAACTCCGATGATTGAAATTGCTCCTCAAAAAGAGGAAGATACAAGTGTCCGGCAAAAACAGCAACCGGATAATAAAAATCAGGAACAGGCATCGCAACTGGCAGATGCATCCCGTCTGGCAACTCCGGAAAGCGCAACAGAAAAAAATTATAAAACAACTGCGGATGAATTTTCCGAAACAATAGAAAGTACTGTGAGAGGTTCATCGCTGGTTGAACTGAAACCTTTAACTAATATTGAAGCCAGAATTCAGGAAAAAACAGAAAAATTACCGGTACAGATAAAACAGGAAACCGGCGAAACTTTTTGGTTGTCAGATTCAGAACGAAAATTAATTGCAGAAAATGCCTCATACAGCCGCGAAAACAGTGTTCAGGGAAAAGGATGGAAAATGGGTGTAAACGTCGCACCCGCCTATTCCTCCTTTACTTCCGAACATTCAGAAAATTATGCGTTAGACATGGCTTATTCGGCCAGCGAAGGTTCGGGAAATGTAGGCGCCGGTTTTTCGGTGCAGTACCAAACCGGAAAAAGATGGAGCGTCGAGAGCGGTGTTCATTATGCCAAAAACGGTCAGAAATCACAAAACTCATACGAACTGTTTGCACGTAACAACAGCGCCGGTTTCGGTAATTTCAATTCCGATTTGGCGTATGCTTCTGCAAAAAGTTTATCAGCGGGGCAAATGGCGATGAACAGCACTGCCGGTGTAATTGCGCTCGACAAGTTGCCGCCGGGAGCCGAAGTGGTGGCTTCCCCGGAATCGGAAACCAGCTTTTCAAATGCACTTTTGAGCCGGGGCGAATTCTCGCAGGTATTCGATTTTATTGAAATTCCGCTCTATTTGCGTTATAAAATCATCGACTCAAAAGTGGATGTGGATGTGCTTGGAGGCGTAAACGCCGGCCTGGTTGTGGGGAATAATGCATTTCTCGACAACGAATTCGGCATGCAGAATATTGGTAAAACAGAGGATGTTTCAGCCCTCAACATGTCGGGCACAGTTGGTGTAGGAGTCGATTATGCGCTCGGGAAACATTTTTCGCTGGCCGTAGAACCACGGTTGAATTATTACCTGAATTCCATTAACCGGAATCCTGAAGTGGATTTCCGGCCATACAGAATCGGGGTTTACACCGGGCTTTATTACGATTTTTAACGGATAATATTCCCGAAGAAAACAGCATTTGAAAATAACTTGTTGGTTCCCAGCCAGGTTCCCCTGAAAGTCATGCTTTCGTGGTAGCTGATTAATTTTCCGCTGCCAACATCCTGCACAGAAACTACCGGCGCATTCTTCAACCTCTCAATATTTTCCTGCGAAACGTAACCGCTGATGTACGGTTCTTCAGCAAATTTTACCGGTTCAGCATATTTTTTGTCCAATGGTTTTGCCACCGAAGATCCGGATTTAAACACCGGGATTTCATTGTTGGTGTAACCGTAACACAGCGGGTGTGTAATGTCGGCAGTGGTATTAAAAATAGCTCCGCTGATGGCATTTTCTATCCGCTCTTTTCGGCGTTCGGCGTAGGTTAAATACCTGGCAGAATCAGGCTGAATTGATTTTTTGAAATCAGTTTTACCCATTCCGTTGCGTGCAGCCCAGCCGGCAGCACTTTTGTATGCGATGAGTGTGCCTCCGTTTTTGGTCCAGTCTTTTATTTTCTGAATTTCATTTTCATTCAGTTCGCCGAATGATCCACCCGGCAGAATAATGGTATTGTAACGGTTCAGGTTCATCCGGCCCACATTGCTGCTTTCGGCAAGGGTTACCGGAATTTTGTATCGCTGGTCGAAAAGGTGCCAGATTTCACCTGCATCGCGGCTGCTTGTGCCATCGCCTGCAAGCATCAGAATTTCAGGTTTTTTGAGCGACGCAAAACTGTTGCTGCCCCCGTCGATTCCCTGGGGCGAAAGACCGGTTTCGAGGCTGTAAAAATCAACCCCGGTGTTTTGGGCGACCTTTGAAACAAGCCGATAAATCTGGTCGTGGTTAAGCCGCTGATCGGCAACAGGCACAAGAATGGTTCCGTAGCTGAAATGCTCATCCTTACCGTTTATGGCGAATTCAAATTCCTCGGTCGCCACTTTGGTGCGTAAACCTGCTTTTTGCAACCGGTATAAAGCTTCGGGAGTCGAAAACCCGTTCCACCTGAAAAGATATGCAATGCTGCTTTCTTCTCCAGTCACTTTTCCTTCAACAGCTTCTGCTTTAAACGGATTTTGGGACATTTCTAAGTTTTTCAGTGAATTAACTTTTGCAAACGGAATGTTGTAAGCATAAGGAAAAGTCCAGGTGGAAACATCATAAAAAGTGGTGTCGGCAAAAGACGATACCTCTTCGAAGATGGATTTTATCAAACGGTACTGGGTTTGTTTTACCGGAACCACAAAACTGGTTTCCGGCAAAAACCGGTTGCCTGAAGCCGAAAATTCTTCTTCATTTTTAAATACCCGGATTTGATGCTGATTGAGCAGTTTGATAAATTCATTGGTTTTAACAAGGTCTTCTGAATTTCCGAAAATATAGGCTTTAACCGGGTCTTCTTCGGCGAGTTCCAGGGCTTCGGAATAGAAATTTCGCTGAAAAGTGAGCAGCTCGTCTTTCATGTCGAGCGCAGCTTCAAGCGTTGAAAGTGTAACCGTAAACTGGTTTTTTATGCCGAATGACAACTTTTTAATTCCATTGGATGTTTCCCTGATTCGTCCGCGGAACCCGGCCTGCTCAAACAGGATTCCGATGCTTCCGTTAACATCGGGGTACGAGGAGCCTTTCCCGAAATAGTAGTCGTCGAACTGTTCTTCGGTATAATAAAGCGTGCCGGTTTCATCGAGGAAACGGGCATGGTAACCGGCAATTTCGCGGGTCAGCCTGTAATTTTCTTCGGGTGTGAGCGGATTGTTTCGGCTGGGAACTCCCGGCTGAAAAAAGAAAGTGGAATTGGCTCCCATTTCATGATGATCGGTAAAAATATTGGGTTTCCATTCATGAAATTTTTCCACCTTCCCACGGCTTTCGGGGTGAACCAAAAGCAGGTAATCGCGGTTGAGGTCGAACCAGTAGTGGTTGGTGCGTCCGCCCGGCCACACTTCGTTAAACTGCCTGGAATAGGAATCGGGAACATCCACCGCGCTTTGGTGCATGTTGGCCCAGGTACTGTGGCGTGTAAAACCATCGGGGTTCATGCACGGATCCACGAGGATGATGGTATTTTCGAGCAGACTGTCAATTTTTGCCCCCTCTGCTGCTGCGAGATAATAGGCGGTTAATACCGATGAATTGGTGGCGCTCGATTCGTTTCCGTGAACGCCGTATCCAAGCGTTACCACCAGCGGCACCCCATCTTTTGAAATTTCCGACTCCGGATTGGCGAAATCTCTGTGCAGTTGCTTCAGCTCTTCCAGCCTCCCGTGATTTTCCGGCGAAGTGAAAATCAGGTGCACCAGCGGGCGGTTTTCATGCGAGCGGGCATATTCCTGCAAAACTGCCCTGTTTGATTGCCGGGCCATTTCTTTTATATAATTGAGCACCTGGTCGTGGGTGAGGTGCCACTCGCCCATTTGCTGGTTGAAAAATTCTTCGGGTGTGGTTATTTCCGAATCGTAAGTTACGTTTTCCGGCAAAAAATAACTGAGCCTTTCCTGGGCAGCAGTTTTAAAAAGAATCCCAAAAATCAGGAGCAAAAGCGTAATGTTTTTCTTCATTTCGATACTATTGATTGAGTTGACTGCCGGTTTCGGCAAAATATTGTTGAAATTTTTCCCTAAGATTCAAAAAAAAGCCAACTGTTTCAAATTATGGATGCTTTTTTTGAGT